>CAYJAM010000005.1:21962-24211 GCA_964367725.1 uncultured Sphingobacterium sp.
AAAATTATGAGTGAGGAACGTACTGACCTGGTAAAGGCTATCAAGGAAAAGGGTAAAACCATTGAAGCCGAAATGTCTTTTTTTGATCATCTGGATGTCCTCCGTGGGCATCTTATCAGGGCTTCTATTGCCATTGTAACCTTTACTATTCTAGCCTTCTCTTTTTACGATTTCATTTTTGACCAGATCATTATGGGTCCGGGACGTACCGATTTCTGGACCTATAGGATGATGTGTGCAGCTACCGAAAAATTCAACCTTGGTGCTGACTTCTGTGTAAAGAAACTCAGTTTTAATATCATAAATACCGAATTAGGAGGTCAGTTTACTTTACAGCTCAATTCATCATTGATGATAGGTATTGTACTGGGTGTACCTTATCTGTTATTTGAGATATGGCGATTCGTAAAACCCGCACTACACGAGAACGAACGTAAATCAGCAACTGGTTTTGTATTCTGGGCATCCCTACTGTTTATTATGGGTTTAATGTTTGGCTATTATATTATCGCCCCATTATCCATCAACTTCTTATCAAATTATGAAGTCAGTTCGATTATCAATAACCAGATCACTATTTCATCCTATTTCTCTGTTGTTGCAACACTGACCATCGGAGCGGCAATCACATTTGAGTTACCGATAATTATCTATATTCTTTCAAAACTGGGAATCATGACCCCTGAATTTATGAGGTCTTCCAGAAGATATGCTACAGTAATCATTCTGATCATTGCTGCAATTGTTACCCCAACCCCCGATCTGGTGACCATGCTTACAGTAAGTTTTCCACTATTCTTACTTTATGAATTAAGTATTTACGTTTCGGCAAGAGTGGCTAGTAATAAGAAAAAAGCTGAAATAGAATTTTATAAGGACTAATTGAATTGAGTCAGATAAAACCACAATATCTTTCTCCAAACAGATTTGGTTTTCTACCAAATTACTGCACTTAATTTTATGGGAAAGAAAGGTAATTCTCTGATAAAAGCTATCAAAGAAAAAGGTAAAACAATTGAAGCCGAGATGTCGTTTTTTGACCATCTTGATGTACTTAGAGGACATCTTGTTCGGGCATCAATAGCCATTGTGGCATTTACGGTTTTGGCATTCAGCTATTATGATTTTATTTTTGACGAAATCATTATGGGGCCAGGGAGAACTGACTTCTGGACTTATAGAATGATGTGTGCAGCCGTTGAAAAATTCAATCTCGGTGCCGATTTCTGCGTTACAAAGCTAAATTTTGAAATTATAAATACCGAGCTAGGGGGTCAATTTACTCTGCAGCTCAATTCATCCCTGATGATTGGAATAGTATTAGGTGTTCCATATCTTCTATTCGAAATATGGCGATTTGTAAAACCCGCACTTAAAGAAGAAGAACGAAAATCGGCAACAGGCTTCGTTTTCTGGTCCTCATTGCTATTTATCATAGGTTTACTTTTTGGCTACTATGTAGTTTCACCATTATCTGTAAATTTTCTTACAAACTATGAGGTTAGCGAAATTATTAATAACCAAATAACTATAGACTCTTATTTCTCAGTCATAGCCACACTATCAATTGGTGCAGGCATTACATTTGAATTGCCGACAATCATATACATTTTGTCAAAATTGGGAATTATGACCCCTCAGTTCATGAGATCATCCCGCAGATATGCAACAGTTATTATATTGATTATCGCTGCTGTAGTTACTCCAACTCCCGACCTTATAATTATGCTTACAGTAAGTTTACCGCTATTTTTGCTTTATGAGGTAAGTATTTTCATTTCGGCAAGGGTTGAACGTAATAAGAAAAAAGAAGAAATAGAGTTTTATAAAAACTAATAGACAATTTCTCAGATTACTTAATTTAACGTTTATAGATTAACTTTGATTATGAATAAAAACATTAGTATTGCAATCGGAGCTGATCATGCAGGTTTTGAATACAAAAACATGCTTATTGATTTCCTGAAAGAGTATAGTATAAAGGACTTTGGGACCTACAGTGCCGACTCCGTGGACTATCCGGATTTTGCACATCCCGTTGCCAGTGCCGTTGAAAAAGCTGAATTTTCGATTGGGATATTAATCTGTGGAAGCGCTAATGGGGTAGCTATTACAGCCAATAAACATCAGGGTATCCGAGCAGCGATTTGCTGGAATGAAGAACTTGCCGAACTGGCAAGATCTCATAACAATGCCAATGTACTTTGTATCCCTGCAAGATTCATTAGCCCCGAACTGGCCAGACAAAT
>CAYJAM010000006.1:0-15485 GCA_964367725.1 uncultured Sphingobacterium sp.
AACCCCCTTAATATTAGTAATATGATGGCTGCCAACTCCCAAATCATCAAATACGATATTCTGCAATTTACTTGTGTTCTGGTTAGCATCCCTTATTCCTTTTTTACCCCCTTTTTCCTGAATAGAAAATGCCAAATCTGCCTTAGAATTGGATACGGTGAGGCCGGCACCGGTGTCAAAAGCGAAATCAGCTTCCACACCATTCACGGTTCCTTTAAATACAAGCAGGAGCTTATCAAGGGTAAATGGGATTGTATCTATCCGATTGCTTTGTGCCCCGGAATCAAGATATAGTAAACAGAAGAAAATTGCGAATAGGTATTTAAGCATGGATGAGGTAATATTTTAATCGAATCAGTCACGAAACTAAACAATTTCTTAAATCGAAAACTCTCTTTTTCATTAATAATATTAACTGTTAATTAATGACAGGATCCTTAAAATCATTATTCTTGACTTACATGGTAAGCTTAATCCTGTAAACTTGATTAGGTTCAGTGGACATTGGGGCTTGTTGTACAGGGCCTTCAATGACAAAACAATATTAAAAAATTGTAATATTATCCCCTCACTATTGCAGATTACAGTATTTTTTTCGTTTTTTTGTAAAAAATTTCAATACCACTTATACTATTAACAATGAATAGTTTAAACTACCAGGCCAATACAGGATCATTAACCCAAACGGGTTATTTGAGGGGTATTGTTTGTAGTAATTTCAGGCCTGAGAAGTTAGTGTTGCGTTTCCGACGACCCTTTATGCCGCGGACTTGAATCTTGGCATTAACCCATAGGTAACCGGAGCATTCCTGCCGGAAGATCAATCAATCAGATTATTCACAAAAGGAAAGACTAAAAACGTAGTCTTTTTTCCGATTTAAAACCGGATTTTTTTCTTTAAATCAATGAAAGAAAACGAATTTGTTGTCATCCCGGCAACAGAACAACATATTGAATACGCAACGCAGATCTGCGATGAGATGGCAGAGTCTGCCAAGGCCAGAGGTACAGGAATAGCCCGAAGGACACCAGAATACATTACTTCAAAAATGTTGGAAGGTAAAGCTGTAATTGCCCTGCACAAGGATGGAATATGGGCCGGGTTCTGTTATATCGAAACATGGAGCCATGGTGCTTTTGTGGCCAATTCAGGTCTCATTGTTAATCCGGTTTACCGCAATCGCGGACTTGCACGGATGATCAAACGTGCGGTTTTCGACCTTTCACGTAAAAAATATCCGGAAGCTAAGATCTTTGGTTTGACTACCGGGTTAGCTGTAATGAAGATCAATTCTGAACTTGGTTACGAACCGGTAACCTATTCTGAACTAACTCAGGATGAGGATTTCTGGAAAGGCTGCCAAAGTTGTGTGAACTATGATATCCTGAAAAGCAAGGATCGCAAAAACTGTATGTGTACGGCGATGCTTTGGGATCCTGAAGAAAAGGCCAAGGAGATTGAACGCAAAATGAAGGAAGAAGATGAGCGTTTAAAAATGGAAGCAGAGGAACGTTTAAGTAAGGTTGCGCGCAAGCAAACCCTGTTCGAGCGTCTTGAAGAAAAATTGCGCAATTCATTGAAAATGATTGCAGCAATAGGTACATTATTTGTTAAACTTTTACAAAATTAAATGATGAAGAAGAAGGTGGTTTTAGCATTCAGCGGAGGTTTGGACACTTCCTTTTGTTGTATTTACTTATCCAGAGACCGAGATTTGGAAGTGCATTCTGTGATCGTAAATACAGGTGGTTTTTCTGAGGAAGAGCTGAAGCAGATCGAGCAGCGTGCCTATTCCCTTGGTGTTACTTCACATGCGGTGGTTGACGAAACATTAAACTACTACGAAAGTTGTATCAAATACCTTATCTACGGTAATGTGCTGAAAAATGCAACTTACCCGCTTTCAGTAAGTGCTGAGCGGGTAAGCCAGGCTACTGCTATCGCCAATTACGTAAAATTAATCGGTGCTGATTATGTAGCTCACGGTAGTACCGGAGCCGGAAATGATCAGGTACGTTTTGACATGATTTTCAATATCATGATTCCAGGAGTGGAGATTATCACCCCAATCCGCGACCTGAAATTAAGCCGTGAGGCAGAAATTGAATATTTAAATAAGCATGGTGTTGAGTATACTGCCGAGAAAGCAAGATATTCAATCAATAAAGGTATCTGGGGTACCTCGGTTGGGGGTAAAGAAACACTGACTTCTAATGAGACCCTACCTGAAGAGGCATGGCCAACGCAGGTTACTCAAACCGAGCCACGTAAGCTTGAACTTGATTTTGAGCAGGGTGAACTAATTGGGATTAATGGAGAAAGCCTAACACCGGTTAAAGCCATACAAAAACTGCAGGAAATTGCACAGCCTTACGGCATTGGAAGGGATATTCATGTTGGTGATACAATTATTGGCATCAAAGGCCGTGTTGGCTTTGAGGCTGCTGCGCCGATGATCATCATCAAGGCTCACCATACTCTGGAGAAGCATACTTTAACCAAATGGCAGTTGAGCTGGAAAGATCAGTTATCAAGTTTTTACGGCAACTGGCTTCATGAGGGGCAATTCCACGATCCAATCATGCGAAATATTGAGGCATTTTTAAGCGATACACAGAAAACCGTGAGTGGAAAGGTGTTTGTAAAACTTCATCCTTACCGTTTCGAGATCATCGGAATTCAATCTGAGAATGATCTGATGTCAAACAAATTCGGAAGCTATGGTGAAATGAATAATTCATGGTCGGGAGAGGATGTAAAAGGCTTCTCAAAAATATTTGGTAACCAAACTATGATCTGGCATCGGGTACACGATAAAAAATAAAATAATGGGAACTATCAGAATAGGAATCGCAGGCGGAGCAGGATATACCGGTGGAGAATTGCTCAGAATACTGATCAACCATCCTCAGGCAGAAATATGCTGGATACATAGCAACAGCAATGCTGGAAAGCCGCTTTCTGATGTACATGCAGATCTGTTTGGTGAGACCGATCTGAAGTTTACAGATTCCATTTCTCAGAATATAGATGTGCTTTTTCTTTGTGTAGGTCACGGTGATGCCAAAAAGTTTCTGGATAGCCATGAAATTGCAGCGAGTATCAAAATCATCGATCTTTCTCAGGATTTTAGGTTAAAACCAAATGATGTATTCGGGAACAGATCTTTTGTTTATGGCTTACCTGAATTGAACAGGGAAGCCATAAAAGAGGCTAATAATATCGCTAATCCCGGATGTTTTGCTACCTGTATCCAGATTGGATTATTACCTCTTGCTGCTGCAGGATTATTGAGCTCGGAAGTACATATCAACGCAACTACCGGCTCTACCGGAGCTGGACAAAGCTTAAGTCCGACATCACACTTCAGCTGGAGAAACAATAACCTGTCCGTTTACAAAGCATTTGAGCATCAGCACCTGAATGAAATCGGGCAAAGTCTTGATCAATTACAAAACAACTTTGACCAGGCAATGAATTTCATCCCTCAAAGGGGTGATTTTACCAGGGGAATCCTGGCGGCAATGTATACCGAATGTGAACTGACACTGGATGAGGCTTATAGTCTTTATGAAAACTATTTTAAAGATCATCCCTTCACCCATATCAGCAAAAGGAACATTGACCTGAAACAGGTAGTGAATTCCAATAAAGCCCTGATCCATCTGGAAAAACATGGAAATAAATTATTCATTATCAGCATAATAGATAATTTACTGAAAGGTGCCAGTGGACACGCAGTGCAGAATATGAATTTGATGTTCGGAATAGGGGAAACGGTGGGGTTGAGGTTGAAGGCTAGCGCCTTTTGAGCTGAAAGCGAAAAGCTAAAAGGCGAAAGCTATAGGCGTAATACTACATAATATTGGCTTTTAAAAATAACCGTTGAATAGGTTGTTTATACTTTCCAAATGAGTGACTATAAATTTGTTCTTGAAACAATAATATGCATTCAAAATTTGGAAATTGATGAGAGATTATAAAAGATTAGCGGTTTGGAGAAAATCGCATGAATTAACATTATTGATATATCATGATATACTCCCAGCATTTCCAAAGCATGAGGATT
Organism: uncultured Sphingobacterium sp.; assembly: GCA_964367725.1. Classification (GTDB taxonomy): domain Bacteria; phylum Bacteroidota; class Bacteroidia; order Sphingobacteriales; family Sphingobacteriaceae; genus Daejeonella. The sequence continues at coordinate 4,071 of CAYJAM010000006.1, forward strand.
TTCATCTTGCATCTCAGACAAAGAGGGCTGCATACTCTATTCCGATGAATATTGCAGAAGGAACAGGAAAAAATACCGATAAGGATTTTACTGGTTTCTTAGATATTAGCTTAGGTTCTGCTCATGAGCTTGAATATTGCTGTTTACTCGCAAAAGACCTGGGTTATTTATCAGAAGAACAATTTAATAAAGTAAATAACGACACCAATCAGGTAAAAGCAATGCTGATTGGATTAATCAGATCAATAAGGAATTAGCAGGAGCTTTTAGCTTTCGGCTTTCCGCTTTTAGCTTAATAAGATGAAACTATTCGACGTATATCCCCTCAATAACATAGAAATTGTAAAAGCTCAGAACAGCACCGTTTGGGATGCTGATGGCAATAAATACCTTGATCTTTATGGCGGACATGCCGTCATTTCAATTGGTCATACGCATCCGCATTATGTGAGACGTCTCACAGAGCAGCTGAATAAAGTAGGGTTCTATTCCAATTCAGTGATCATTTCTCAGCAGCTAGAACTGGCTGAAAAGCTTGGAAATCTATCTGCTAAACCTGACTTTCAGCTCTTTCTTTGTAATTCTGGTGCTGAGGCTAATGAAAATGCCCTGAAACTGGCATCTTTTTATAACAAGCGTAAAAAAATAATTGCCTTTAAGGGCGCTTTTCACGGACGTACTTCTTTGGCTGTTTCAGCAACAGATAATCCGAAGATCATTGCTCCGGTAAACGAAACTGAGAATGTTACTTTTCTTCCCTTGAATGATGAACAGGCATTGGAAGGTGCATTTAAATCATTCGGCAATGAGATATCTTCAGTAATTATTGAGGGTATTCAGGGTGTTGGCGGTATCAGGGAAGCCTCAAAGAGCTTTTTGCAGAAGATCAGAAGCCTTTGTGATCAGTATGATGCGGTTTATATCGCTGATTCAGTTCAATGCGGTTATGGACGGACCGGTCAGTTCTACTCACACGATTATGCAGCCGTTGAGGCTGATATTTATTCAATGGCAAAAGGAATGGGCAATGGCTTCCCTATTGGCGGGATTTCCATATCACCAAAATTCAAGCCATGGTACGGTGAACTGGGAACAACTTTTGGCGGAAATCATTTAGCCTGTGCTGCAGCTCTTGCTGTTCTTGAAGTAATGGAGAAGGAAAACCTGATGAAGAATGCAGAAGAAATTGGGAATTACCTGATCAAGGAATTGAGTCAGATTACGCAGATCACTGAGATTCGTGGAAGAGGCTTGATGATCGGAATAGAACTTTCTGAACAGTATGCAAACGTTAAAAAGGATTTACTTTTTAAGCATCGTATCTTTACGGGAGAGGCAAAACCGAATGTGATCAGGCTTTTACCTGCTTTAAATATTACAAAAGAGCATGCCGATCAGTTTTTGGCAGCTTTGAAAGCAGAATTGAATTAATATAATAGGCTATTTTTACGAATATGAAATTATTTTCTTCCGTTAATGATGTTGCAGACCTTAAATCTTTCATTGAACAGGCACTGATCCTGAAGGCAGATCCCTATGCAAACCAGTCGCTGGGTAAGAATAAAACCCTTGGCCTCGTATTCCTGAACCCGAGTCTGCGTACCCGCTTAAGTTCGCAGAAGGCGGCTATGAATTTAGGTATGAATGTGATGGTGATGAATCTCGACAAGGAAGGCTGGGCTTTGGAAACAGAAGACGGAGTAGTGATGAATGGAACAAGCGTAGAGCATATTCGTGAAGCAGCGGGAGTAATGGGTCAATATTGCGATATTCTTGGTTTCCGATCCTTCCCTAAATTACTGAATCGGGAAGAGGATTATGGCGAAGGTTTATTCAATAAATTTGTGAAGTTCAGTGGTGTTCCGGTTGTAAGTCTGGAGAGTGCTACCCTGCATCCATTACAAAGTTTTGCTGATCTGATCACTATTGAGGAATATAAAAAGGTGGCGAAGCCAAAGGTTGTTTTAACATGGGCTCCACATGTAAAATCTTTACCACAGGCTGTTCCGAATTCCTTTTCAGAATGGATGTGCCGTGCACAGGCTGAGGGAATGATCGATTTTGTAATTACCCATCCCGAAGGTTTGGAGCTGGCTGAAAAATTTACTCCGGGCGCAAAAATTGAATACGATCAGGATATTGCATTACAGGGTGCAGACTTTGTTTACGCAAAAAACTGGTCATCTTACCTTGACTATGGTAAAACCGTTCAGAACGGAGAATCCTGGATGATGACTCATAAAAAACTAGAGCAAACCAACGCTGCTAAAGTAATGCACTGCCTGCCGGTTCGTCGTGATTTCGAGCTTTCTGCTGAAGTTTTGGATGGCCCGCATTCACTGGTCATCAAAGAAGCTGCTAACCGGGTTTGGTCTGCTCAAACGGTCTTAAAAAATATGCTGGAGGGCTTGGTATGAAATCCCTGAAGGTTATAAAGATTGGTGGAAATGTGATCGACAATCCGGAAAGTCTGCAACAATTTATTGCTGATTTTGCGATGCTTCAGGGGCCTAAGATACTGGTGCATGGTGGAGGGAAAATTGCCACCAAACTTGCCGAAGATTTGGGTATCAAATCGAAAATGGTTGAAGGCCGAAGAATCACCGACGGGGAAAGCCTGAAAGTGGTAACCATGGTGTATGCCGGGTTGATCAATAAGAATATTGTCTCAGGTTTGCAATCTGAGAATTGTAATGCAATCGGCTTGTCGGGTGCCGATGGAAATTTAATTCATGCAAAAAGGCGTCCTTTGAAAGAGATTTTCTCCAAAGAGAAAAATGAATCGATTAAAGTGGACTATGGATTTGTGGGCGATCTCGATGAATCATCGATTGATCATCAGGGGCTCAGGAAACTATTGGATGCAGGTTTTACACCGGTTTTTTCGGCTATCACACACGATGGCAAAGGGCAGCTATTAAATACGAATGCCGATACCATTGCTTCTGCAATTTCTATCGCAATGTCTAAGGAGTACGAAACATCTCTTATCTTTTGTTTTGAAAAGGCAGGAGTGTTGTTGGATGTTGAGGATGAAGATTCAGTGATCCGTTCGATAGACCCGGATTATTATAATGAATTAAAGCGACAGGGAATTATAAATGAGGGGATGATACCCAAACTTGATAATGCCTTCGAAGCAATTAACAAAGGACTAAAAGAGGTTTGTATTGGCAAAGCTGATGCATTGCCAACTTTGAATAATGAAAATTTTGGTACACGCTTAATCAGCAGATAATGAAAACAGAAACAAAAAGAACAGCAATTTTAGGTAGCGGAAATATTGGTATGTCATTGGCCAAAGGACTGGTTAAAGCCGATTATTATAAGCCCGAAGATATTACATTGACCCGACGCAGTGTGCAACGCCTTGATGATGTTGCTGCACAGGGCTTTCAGGTTAGTTCAGATAATTATGCCGCTGCAGCCGCTGCTTCTGTTGTCATTCTGGCTGTTTTACCTCAGCAACTTGATAATTTACTGGAGCAGATCGATGGTGCTATAGATCCTGCCAAACATTTAGTGATTTCTGTTATTTCAGGAGTTAGTTGTTCAGATATCCGCGCCAAACTGGGCAGCAGAGTGCAGGTTGTAAGGGCAATGCCAAATACTGCTATTGCAATTGGTGAATCCATGACCTGTGTCGCTTCTGATAATGCAGAGGCGGAAAATATTGCGGAAGTAAGCAAAATGTTTGAAACCGTTGGTTCAGTTATTAAGATCAATGAAGATTTGATGACAGCTGCTACGGCCTTATGTGCCTGTGGGGTAGCATTCTTTCTCAGGGCTGTTCGTGCAGCTTCTCAGGGTGGCGTCGAAATCGGTTTTCATGCCGATGAGGCATTGCGTATGGCTGCACAAACAGCCAAAGGAGCAGCATCCCTTTTATTGCAGCAGAATAGCCACCCCGAACATGAGATCGATAAGGTGACTTCTCCGAAAGGATGTACCATTGCCGGATTGAATGAAATGGAACATAATGGTTTTAGCTCTTCAATGATCAAAGGAATTAAATTATCAGCTCAAAAAGCTGGTGAATTATATACAAACGAATAAATAAAATGGCTGGTAAACTGTTTGACGACAGTCTTAATTTATTGCGTAAGCTAATCAGTATTCCTTCATTGAGCAGGGAGGAGGAGAATACTGCCTCGGCAATTGAGCAATTTCTGGAAGATCAGGGAGTAAAAACCCATCGAATGATCAATAATGTCTGGGCATATAATGAGCATTTTGACCCAAAAAAGCCTACTATATTGCTTAATTCGCATCATGATACGGTAAGGTCTAATCCCGGATATACTCGTGACCCATTTGCTGCTGATATCATTGATGGTAAATTATTTGGTTTGGGGAGTAATGATGCCGGAGGTTGTCTGGTATCGCTGATTGCGGTATTTATTCATTTTTATAAACAGAAGAACTTAAAATATAACATCTGCCTTGCTGCAACTGCCGAGGAGGAAATTTCAGGAAAGAATGGTATTGAACTGATCCTTTCTCAACTGGGTCGGCTTGAGTTTGCAATAGTTGGAGAGCCGACCTTAATGCAAATGGCCGTTGCCGAGAGGGGATTATTGGTTTTGGATTGTGTTGCCCATGGAAGGGCAGGTCATGCTGCCAGGGAAGAGGGTGAAAATGCGATCTACAAAGCAATGAAGGATATTAATTGGTTCAAAACTTATGAGTTTGCCAAGAAATCAGCACTGTTTGGCCCTGTTAAGATGAGCGTTACGATCATTGAAGCCGGATCCCAGCATAATGTGGTTCCTGCGATTTGCAATTTTACTGTTGATGTGAGAGTAACTGATGCCTACAGGAATGAAGAGGTTTTGAAAATAATAAGTCAGAATGTCGAATGTGATGTTAATCCGCGTTCAACCCGCTTAAAACCATCCTCCATAAGTTTAGAGCATCCAATTGTCAAGGCAGGAATCGCTCTGGGCAGGGAAACCTATGGTTCTCCAACTACCAGTGATCAGGCATTGCTTGATATTCCTTCATTAAAGATGGGTCCGGGTGATTCGGCACGTTCACATATGGCTGATGAATATATCTATGTAAATGAAATTGAAGAGGGTATTGACCTCTATATAAAATTATTGACGGAGATTCTGTGATGGCAAAGGATTTGCATATTACCCTTGAAAGTGAAAGGGCCTTGCTTCGTCCACTTGAGCTTGATGATGAACAAGCATTGCAGGAGGTAGCAGATGATGATAGCCTCTGGATCTATGGCCTTCAGGATCTTTCGAAGCCGGCAGAGTTGAATAAATATATTAAAAAAGCGATTTCTGACCGCGAAAATGGTACAAGTGCAGTTTGGGTAGTCATTGATAAAAGGACAAATAAAGTAGCAGGCTGTACCCGCCTTGCCGAAATCTCCTGGAGAGATGAGCGGGGACAGATTGGCTGGACCTGGATTGGACGTGATTTTCAGGGCAGCGGATTGAATAAGGAGATGAAGTACCTGATGTTGGCCTATGGTTTTGAGATTTTGGGACTGAACAGAATAGAATTTAAAGCAGATGAGCGTAATCATCAGTCGCGCCAGGCTTTATTGGGAATTGGCGCTACCCGCGAAGGAGTATTACGACAGCATATGAAAATACATAACGGATACATTAGAAATACCGTTTTTTACAGTATTTTGAGATCCGAATGGGATACAATTAAAGCACAGTATTTCACAAATTTTAAAGCAGTTCTATGAGCAAGCTCTGGCAAAAGGAAACAGAAACTGAAAGGTCTGTAGAAAAGTTTACTGTTGGAAATGACAGGGAGCTGGATCATCAGCTTGCTGCATTTGATGTATTGGGTTCATTAGCCCATACCCGAATGCTTGAAAGTATTGGATTGATGGATAGCCAGGATCTGGAACAGGTTCAGGCAGGTCTAAAACAAATTTTCAAGGAAGTTCAGGATGGTAAATTCAGTATTGAAGATAATGTGGAAGATGTACACTCTCAGGTAGAGTTATTGCTTACCCGAAGGATTGGTGATGCCGGAAAAAAAATTCACAGCGGACGGTCCAGAAATGATCAGGTTTTGGTAGATCTAAAATTGTTTTTTCGGAGCGAGATTCAGAAACTGGTCAAAAATACGGACATTCTGTTCACTCAGCTGATTGCACAAAGTGAAGAGCATAAGGATAAATTACTTCCGGGCTATACCCATTTGCAGATTGCGATGCCTTCATCCTTCGGTTTATGGTTCGGAGCTTATGCCGAAAGCCTTGCCGATGATATGGAGCTGATGCTGGCTGCCTGGAAGGTCTGTAATAAAAATCCATTGGGTTCTGCAGCAGGGTATGGTTCTTCTTTTCCACTGAATCGTACCATGACTACTGAATTATTAGGCTTTGATTCACTGAATTACAATGTAGTTTATGCCCAGATGGGTCGTGGAAAAACTGAGCGTATTTTGGCGCAGGCAATGTCTTCGGTCGCAGCAACTTTGGCTAAACTGGCTATGGATGCCTGTTTGTTCATTAATCAGAACTTTGCATTTATCAGTTTCCCTGATGAACTGACCACTGGTTCCAGCATAATGCCTCATAAGAAAAATCCGGATGTTTTTGAGCTGATTCGTGCCAGATGTAATAAAATACAAGCCCTGCCGAATGAAATTGCCCTGATGACTACAAATCTGCCATCAGGTTATCACCGTGACCTTCAATTACTGAAAGAGAATCTGTTTCCGGCTTTCAGATCATTAAATGAATGTCTGGAAATGACAGGCTTTATGTTGCAGTCTATCAGAATTAAAGAGAATATCCTTAATGATGAGAAATATGCTTACTTGTTTAGCGTAGATGCGGTGAATGAAGAGGTTTTAAACGGGCTACCTTTCAGGGAAGCATATAAAAAAGTTGGGGCAGCAATCGAAAAGGGCGAATTTAAGGCACCGGGCATTGTTAAACATACACACGAAGGAAGTATCGGGAACTTGTGTAATGAACAGATCAATTCATCATTTAAGGAGATCTTGAAAAGCTTCAATTTTGAAAAGGTAGACAAGGCAGTTGAAGCATTAATCAGGTAGAATAGATAATTTATAACAGGTTGATATCCTGAAGAATACAAAAAATAGAAATGAAGGTATCCAAAATAGCAAGTACCCTTGAGGGTTCAGAAATAATAAAAATTGCAGGTCAGATCAATGAATTGAAAAGTAAGGGTGAGCAGATTGCGAACCTGACTATCGGTGATTTTGATTCAAATATTTTTCCAATTCCAAATGAGCTGAAAGATGGAATTGTGGAGGCTTATCAGGCCAACCAGACTAATTATCCACCTGCCGAAGGTGTGGCAGTATTGCGTGAGAAAATTTCAGTTTTCCTGCAGGAGCGCTTCGGTTTATCTTATAACAGTAAGCAAATTCTGGTTGCCGGCGGATCACGTCCTTTGATCTATGGAACCTACATGGCTCTGGTTGATCCGGGAGACAAGGTAATTTATCCTACTCCATCATGGAATAACAATCATTATTGCCGTTTTACAGGAGCAACACAGGTTGCAGTTAAGACTTCGGCAGAGAACAAGTTTATGCCGACTGCCGATGATATCCGTCCCTACCTGAAGGGGGCTACATTACTGGCCTTATGTTCGCCGCTTAACCCAACCGGTACCATGTTTGCCAAAAAAGATCTCGAAGAGATCTGTGATCTGGTAATTGCCGAGAATAAGACTCGCACTGCGGATGAAAAGCCACTTTATATTATGTATGATCAGATCTATTCCCTTCTGACCTTTGGCGATCAGTTTCATTTTGATCCGGTTACTTTAAGGCCCGAACTGAAAGACAGGGTGATCTATATTGATGGAATATCCAAATGCCTTGCTGCTACAGGTGTTCGTGTAGGCTGGGCTTTTGGCCCTGAACATGTGATTGATAAAATGAAAACTATCGTTGGGCATGTTGGAGCCTGGGCACCAAAGCCTGAGCAGGTAGCAACAGCGAAATTTCTAACTCAAACAACAGAATTAAATAATTACCTGACAACTTTTAAAGCAAAAGTTCAGAAAAGCCTGGATACTTTATATCAGGGTATGATCCAGATGAAAGCAGATGGTTTTGCTGTAGACGCAATCAATCCGATGGGTGCGATCTACTTAACAGTTAAGGTCGATTATATAGGTAAAACCACTCCCGAAGGAAATGTTTTGAAGGATAGTGCCGAAGTTAATTTTTACCTGATCAAAGAAGCAAAAATGGGTATAGTACCATTTTCGGCATTTGGTACAGATGGTGGTGTAAACTGGTTCAGAGCTTCTGTTGGAGGATGCTCGCATGAAGATATAGAACAAATGATCCCCAGGATGCGGGCTGCACTAAGTAAGCTGAAATAATATGTATAAAACAAAAAAACCGGCCAATTGGCCGGTTTTTTTGTTTTAGTTACCTCTGGAGGGCCTGTTCTGGCTACCTCTTCCATTTTCTTCTCCTGAAGAAGAATTACCCCGACTTTCAGAACTCTGTCTGCTTTGTGAAGGAGACTGACGGTCTTGAGGTGCACTTCTCTGAATTCGCTCTGGAGCCGGTGCCTGACGTTGTTGAGGTTCACTTCTTTGAACCCGTTCAGGTGCAGGATATTGGCGTTCTTGCGGTGCACTTCTCTGAATTCTTTCCGGAGTCGGTGCCTGGCGTTCCTGTGGCAAAGATCTTTGTATCCGCTCAGGAGCCTGGCTTTGACCCGGTGCCTGTCCTACTCGTTCAGGCCTTTGCTCTCTTGGTGCCTGAGCAGGTGTCTGCCTGATTTGCTCCTGTCGATCAGTTATTGGAGGACGCTGTCCACCCTGATTACTTTGGCTGCCTCTGATATCCTGATTATCATAGGTTCTCTCAGATCTCTGTGATGAAGCAGGAATCTGTCTGCTTTCAGGTCGTACAGATCCACGATTTACAGAATTATCTGTCACTGGCTCTGATCCTCTTCCTGTCACAGCTCCTCTGCCTCCTGAGTTATCAGTTGGACGATCAGGGCGTGGATTCTGAACCGGATTTCCACTTCTGTTAACTTGTGGCCTGTCGTTTCTGCTATTGCCATAATTTGTCGGTCTGTTATCCCTTACATCATTTATACGAACCGGCTGACGGGTCACCCTTCTGATCTCATCTACTCTCGGACCTGTGTAATAACGGTTACGGTTGTATACATAGGTATTGTTGATAATGATCGTGTTGTTATAAATGTTCCTGTTTCTGTATCTGTCGTAACGCGGATACCTGTCGTAATAGATATTTCGTTGCGGTACAAATACCCAGTAGAAATCAGGTATTCTTCCGATATTAATATTGATATTAATACCGGGACCCAAAGGTGCCCAGCCATAATAGCCACCACCACTTCTCCAGCTCACCCATGCCGGTCCCCATCGGGTATCCGGAACCCAGATCCAGCCTCTTCGGCTGCTGTGATGCCATCTACCATAGTGGAATGGTGCCCATCCCCAATCGTAATCGGATACCCAGGTGTTTCCATATTTAGTCATTTCCCAATGACCGTTTGTGTAATAGGGTCTGAATTCATCCTGATCTACATCAGGGCGCCATACATAACCATATTGAGGGTCGTTTATCCATACTCCATAAGGGGACAGTTCCTCGTAAAATGTTTCAAGAGAAACGTCGTCATACTGAGCCTTTACCTGTGCCGGTAATAGAAATGACAGGAATAATAGTAGTCCAGCCAAATATTCCGGGAATTTGATTTTCTTTTTCATAGCTCCTAAAATTTAATTTGTGTGATCTTATAACTAAGAGGATATAATTTTGCCAAAGGTTGTATTGTAATTAAATTATTACGTAAACCCGATTGAGACGATATTTATGAATTCATGATTTTATACCATTTTATACATATAACTCGTTTGAGAGGAATTTGTTTTAATTTGTAGCAAAAATTAAACATGCTCCCAGGCTCTCTTTATCTTATTCCTGTGCCTTTGGCAGAAAATGCTACGGCAAAATCTTTCACACCTTATTTGGTAGAAACGATCAATCATATCGATGAGTATATTGTAGAGAACAGTAAAACTGCCCGTAGATTTTTAAAAGAAGCCGGTTTAAAGATTCCGCAGAGTGAACTTATTATCCATGATTATGGGAAACATCAGCGGGATGGCAATTTAAATGAGTTTTTTAAAGGCTTACTTTCCGGGAAAGACGTTGGGCTGATGAGTGAAGCAGGTTGCCCTGGTGTTGCCGACCCAGGTGCTGAAATTGTTGCCCTGGCTCATCAAAAAGGAATAAAAGTAGTTCCTCTGGTTGGACCCAGCTCTATTTTATTGGCCTTGATGGCTTCGGGTTTCAGCGGACAAAGTTTTGCATTTCATGGTTATTTGCCCATTGATAAAGTCCAGCGGGCAAACAAGATCAAGGAGCTTGAGGCTTTGGCTGAAAGGCATAGCCAGACCCAGTTATTTATTGAAACCCCTTTCCGTAACAATCCAATGCTGGAGGAGATTTTGAGAAGCTGTAAAGCCGATACAAAACTGTGTATTGCCTGCGATCTGAACTCTGAAGACGAGTTTATTCAAACAAAAAGTATCAAAGACTGGAAGAATAAAGTCCCCGATCTGCATAAGAGGCCTGCGATATTTTTGTTGTATAAGAAATAGTACCCTACCCGCTAATCCTTGGAATGAAAATTTGAGAACTATTAAAAGTGAAATGACATGGATTTGTCATTGCGATCAGCCCTGGGCTGAGAAGCAATCTCTTCTGTTAGTGAGATTGCTTCGTCGTGCCTGCCCGTCCGGTCAGGCGGGCCTCCTCGTAAGCACATTCTTGTTCAAATGACGGAAAATCATCCATGAATCGTCTCCGATTTTCCATAATTCTGAATCACCTTTGCCTCATATTCCAGAAATTCTTTCCAGCGTTTTTCTACATCAATATCACCGGCATACTTACGGGCAAGACCGATGAACATGGTATAATGCCCTGCTTCGCTGACCATTAACTCATAATAAAAATCTGAGAGTTCTTTATCATTTATGTGTTCAGACATCACTTTGAAACGTTCACAGCTGCGTGCCTCAATCATTGCCGAGAATAATAAACGGTCTATTAATTGATCCTGGCGACTGCCACCTTTAATTACAAATTGCATTAACTCATTGACATAATTGTCTTTTCTTTCACGTCCAAGAGTGTAGCCCCGTGCAAGGATCAGATCGTGAACCCGCTTGAAATGATCCATCTCTTCCTGAACCAGCATTGCCATTTCCTGGACAAGATCAGACAAGTTAGGATTCTGCACAATGAGGGTTATGGCATTACTGGCAGCTTTCTGTTCACAAAAAGCATGGTCAGTCAGAATTTCTTCGATATTGCTTTCCACCACATTCTTAACCCATTGCGGATCGGTAGGGAGTTTCAGTTTTAAAATGGTTTTTTCCTTGCTCACGT
>CAYJAM010000006.1:15585-21790 GCA_964367725.1 uncultured Sphingobacterium sp.
TTAACGATACAAATTCTTTCCTTCAATAAACTTCAGCACCTTATCGGGTACAAAATATTGAACATTTTTTCTTTCTTTAACAGCCTTACGGATAAACGTGGCTGATAATTCCATCAATGGAGTTTCAGTAATACTGATGGAAGGATGTTCCTGAAAATCATGATTGTCAAATCCGGGACGCGGGTAAATATGAATATGATAGTCGCGCAGGATTAGCTCATAATTTTTCCATTTTTTTAATGATACCAGATTATCTGAACCCATGATCAGACTGAACTCATGTTCCGGATATTTCTCATGAAGAAAGGTAAGGGTATCAATCGTGTAGGATGGCTGAGGAAGCTTAAGTTCCACATCACTTACCCGAATATTTACAGCATCTTCAGTGGCCAGTTTTGCCATCTCCAGACGGTCGTACATATTGATCAGATCACTCTTTTCTTTCAATGGGTTATGCGGCGAAACAACCAGCCAAACCTGCTGAAGATCAGTATGATTGGCCATATAATTGGCAATGATCAGATGGCCGATATGAATTGGGTTAAAGGAGCCGAAAAATAATCCTATTTTCATATGCCGGGAGAAATGAGATTGGAGATGTGAGATATGAGATAAGGTAATCTGAACATCTTAATTAAATTATTGAGCCAGAAATTCTCTAACCAGTATTTCTGCTTCTTTACAGGCTGTTTCCAGCTCGTAATTTTTCAATATCACATCAAACTGATCGGCGTATAGCAATTCCTTATCTGCCTTTTTTATGCGCTCGGCAAGTTTTTCGGGAAGATCGGTTCCTCTGCTGGTTAATCGCTCAATCAAAACCTCAAGTGAGGGTGGCTGAACGAAGATCGCCAGGGCCTTATCGCCAAATTTTTTCTTCAGGTGAAGACCACCAATTACATCAATATCGAAAATTACGTGCTTGCCTTCTGCCCAGATTCTGTCAATTTCGGAACGTAAGGTTCCATAAAAAGTACCCGTATAAACCTCCTCAAATTCTACAAATTCCTTCTGGGCAATTTTATGAAGAAAACTCTCCTTGCTGATGAAGTAATAGTCTTTGGCATTTACCTCATCACCACGCTGATGCCTGGTTGTTGCTGAAATTGAAAATGAAAGATCAGGGATCTTATTTAATAAATGGTGGACTATCGTAGTCTTACCTGCACCTGAAGGAGCTGAAAATATGATGAGTTTGCCGTTCACTGATATTTAGTTGTCAGTTGTCAGTTGCCAGTTGTCAGTCTGGAATTCTAACAACTATAGTACATTAAGTAATTGTTCTTTAATTTTTTCTAGCTCTTCTTTCATTCCCACCACGATCTGCTGCATTTTAGCATCATTTGCTTTCGAACCCATGGTATTGATCTCCCTGCCTATCTCCTGCGAAATAAAACCGAGTTTTTTACCGTTTGCATCCTTGTCTTTAAGTGCTTCTATGAAATAATCACAATGACTTTTCAAGCGGATCTTTTCTTCAGTTATATCCAGCTTATCAATAAAATAGATCAACTCCTGTTCGAAGCGGTTATGATCCACATTTTCTTTACCCACAGCCTCTTCCAGAAACTGGTTTAGCCTCTCCCTTATAGACGGTATGCGAAGCGGTTCCTGAATTGAAACAAGTCTCATTCCTTCCAGAATGTTGTTTATTCTGAGAATAAGGTCTTGTTTTAAAACATTTCCTTCGTCCTGACGAAAATTCTGAAAGTTTAATAGTGCCTCCTCAAAGGTTTTATAAACAGTCTTCCATTCATCTTCACTCACTTCATCTGAGCTGTATTGAATAACATCAGGAAAATTTAAAGCTATCTGAAACAAATTGTTTTTTTCAGATCCCAATGTTTCGGCTGCTTCTTTGAGCTGATCATAGTAATGCTTGAGCAAAGGCTGATTGATACTGGAGGTTTTTAGCGTTGTTTCCGCATATTCCACATTAATACTAATGTTCACCTTGCCTCTTTCAATTTGCTTGCTGCATTCATTTCTCAATAAAAATTCTTTATCTGAAAATGATTTTGGAAGTTTTAAAGAAAGCTCCAGGAACTTGCTGTTCAATGATTTGATCTCTACCGTATATTTAGCACGGGAATAATCATTGGCTGCCAAGCCATAACCTGTCATCGATTTTATCATTTTGCAAAGATAAGATTTAATTGGAAAGGCTTTGAAACAGTTTATAGAGCTTATAAATAATTCATTTAAGGAAAAGCCACGCCTGTTTTAGTAATTTTGATCCGGAGCCTGAGTCCTGATGAAAACAGTATTAAACATTTTTTTATTCATTATTGCCTTTATGGTGATCAGTCCGGCAATGGCTCAGCAAAGCAGCGTTCAGGGTTTGATCATGGAAAGATCAGGCGCATCAAGAATTGCGGGAGTCAATATCCTGAATAAAAAGACAGGAATTTCTACATTCAGCAATGAACTGGGTCTTTTCAGGATTTCAGCTTCGGTTGGGGATACCCTGAGCATATCAAAATCAGGTTATTCAGATCTGTTCCTGCCCCTTTTGGAGCTATCTGATAAAGTACTTATGCTCCAAGCCGTGATAAATTTGTCCGAAGTTAAAGTAATGGGGCAAAGCAAGAAACAGGAACTGGACGAGGTAAGGGCACAGTACCGAAAGAAAGGATCTTATTATGCAGGAAAACCTCCTTTGCTGGCTTATTTCTTCAGGCCTCTAACTGCATTATATGAACTGATCGGCAAAACTCCGGCTCAGGCCCGCCGTTTCAATCAATATTATATAAAAGAACTTCAGGAATCAGAGATTGATCGCAGGTTTAGTGCTTACGCGATTACCAACGTGACCGGTCTCGAAGGTGCAGATCTTAAGAATTTTATGATATTATACCGACCTGATTATCAATATATGGCAAAATTTGATGAGTATGCAATGATCAATTATATTAAAAAGTCCTTGCAGTTGTATAACGATGCGGGCAGACCAAAAGCGATAAGATCTCTACCCCCTCTGCCAAAGGCCCCTGATTTATCTGAGAAAAATCTTAAATATTAAGCCCGGTTTTGTATTATCAGTTCCTCCATACACTTATAGACCCTGGTTTTCAAATTTCCCAACTCATCAGGTTCCATTCCTGTTACTTCAACCCGGTCTGCAAAAACACATTCCAGGACTCCCGGCCTGACAGCCAGGGGTTTATTCCGGGGAAGCAGCTTTCTAGCATTCAGGATAACCATTGGTACTATAGCAGTTTGAGTTTCAATTGCAAGCCGGAATGCGCCGTCATAAAATTCAGAGAGCGGTGCATCGCTACGGTTCATTGTTCCTTCAGGAAAAATCAGAATGGACTGCCCGTTACCAAGGTCAATTTTTAACTCCTCTACACTTTTGGCGCGACTTTCCTGACTTTTTCGGTCTATTAAAACCACAACCCGTTTGTAGATCATTCCAAATATTGGAGTCTTTACCATTTCAATTTTGCCCAATGGTTTGAATGAACCAGGAATTGCCAGAACAACAGCTATGGCATCCAGATAAGAATTATGATTACAAACATAGATGCAGGCCTTTTCAGAATTTAAGCTTTCTTTTCCCCTGGTTCTTACCGGGAAGAAGCACAGTGTCGAAAAAATCCATGCCCATACTTTCAGGAAGAAGAAAATTATGTCTTGTGCTTTTTTCTTCTTAAAGAGTGCCGACATCAGCAGAATAAATGGAAATACAAGGATCATCGCTGAGATGAAAACCAGAAATCCCCAAATGAGGAACAGAAATGCGGCAACTTTTTTTAAGAGTTTCACCATTTTACTGTTTTAAAAGATTGCTTTTTTAACAATAGCCAGGAAATATTCCTTTTAAGAGATGTAATATGGAAATTTATTATGGAACCAGCAGGGTCTCGGTAACAAATTTTGTATTGCCGAGTTCAATACTCTTTTTTGTCAGATCTTTAAATACTCACAAGCCTTTTCAGCGGCGAGTTTTTCTGCATTTTTCTTGTTATAATCCCGGCCGATCGCACAATTTTCTCCATCCACACTAATTTGGATCGTAAACAGTTTGGAATTTTCACCCTCTTCGTTAGCAATAATTTCAAAACTTATGTCTTTACCATGGCGTTGGCACCATTCAATAATTTTACTCTTGAAATTCGTCTCAGTAAGCTCAAGGGTATGAATATCAATATGAGGCTTTATAATTCTGTTTATCAGAAAGTTACGTGTGAAATTATAACCCTTGTCCATGTAAACAGCCCCTATCATGGCCTCAAAAGTATCGCCCAGTAAGGAACCCTGTTTATTGTTATGACCGATCAGCCTGTTATCATATTCAATATGCTCATCCAGACCAAGTCGTTTTGCAAGTTGATTCAGATTTGCACGGCTTACGATCTTCGAACGCATTTCAGTAAGAAAGCCCTCATCCTTGTAAGGATACATTTTGAAAAGAATCTCTGCTACAACAGAACCCAAAATAGCATCACCAAGAAATTCCAGACGCTCATTACTATTCTTCGTACCATTCTTAAGTTCAACAGCAACTGAACGATGTCGGAATGCCATACGATAAAGCCGAAGATTTCCGGGAACAAAACCTAAAAGATTCTCTAAAGATCGTATGTAGGTGCGATTTGGAGAGAAGTAAAGTTTATAAATTCTGGAAAATGGCATTAACGACCGATAATTTTAATGATGAGAAAAAAATATACAGGTTCTAATAGATCCGGAATACGGGATATCAAAATCAGGCTTTGTATTTTTTGAAAATTACGGAAGCATTATGCCCTCCAAAGCCAAATGTATTGCTTAAAGCAGCATTTACAACACGTTTTTGAGCCTTGTTAAATGTGAAATTTAAGCGTGAGTCAAAACCGGGATCATCTGTGAAATGGTTGATCGTTGGGGGGACAATATCGTTTTTAACAGCCAGAATAGCAGCAATTGCTTCAACAGCACCTGCAGCGCCCAAAAGATGGCCTGTCATTGACTTTGTTGAACTGATATTCAGTTTGAATGCATCTTCCTTAAACAAATCAAGGATCGCTTTTACCTCACTGATATCTCCAAGTGGAGTAGAGGTTCCATGAACATTGATATAATCAATATCGGAAGTTGAAATTCCTGCGTCTCTCATGGCATTGGTCATAACCAATTTTGCACCAAGACCTTCAGGATGTGGTGCAGTAATGTGATTTGCATCAGCACTCATACCACCTCCAATTAGCTCAGCATAAATTTTAGCACCTCTGGCTTTTGCATGTTCGAGTTCTTCGAGAATGATACTTCCTGCACCTTCACCAGCCACAAAACCATCACGGTCTTTATCAAATGGACGGGATGCGGTTGTAGGATCATCATTTCTGGTCGAAAGGGCATGCATGGCATTGAAACCACCCATACCGGCCTCATTAATAATAGCTTCAGAACCTCCCGAAACGATCACATCAGCCATATTCAGACGAATATAATTGAATGCATCGATTAAGGCATTGGTTGAAGAAGCACAGGCAGAAACGGTAGAAAAATTCGGACCACGAAGGCCATGCCTGATGGAAATATGACCCGGAGCAATGTCCAGAATCATTTTAGGAATGAAAAACGGGTTGAAACGTGGTGTTCCGTCTCCGTGTGCAAAGTTTACAACCTCGTCGGTAAAGGTTTTTAAGCCTCCTATTCCAGAACCCCAGATCACTCCGATCCGGTTAGTGTCGAGATTAGGAAAATCTAAACCTGCATCTTTAATTGCTTCATCAGAGGCAGCAATTGCATAATGAACAAAGGGATCGAGCTTACGAGCCTCTTTTTTATCCAAAAAATCCTCAGGGTTGAAGTTTTTAACCTCACAAGCGAATTTTGTACGGAATTTTTCAGGATCGTAATGTGTTATAGGAGCGGCGCCGCTTACCCCATTGATCAGACTATTCCAGAATTCCGGAATAGTATTACCGATTGGAGTAAGCGCACCTAGTCCTGTAACAACAACTCTTTTAAGCTCCATTTATAGTTAGGATATCGTAAAATTACTTTACGTTCTTTTCTAAATATGCGATGGCTTGACCTACAGTACCGATAGTTTCAGCCTGGTCATCAGGGATGGCCACGTTGAACTCTTTCTCAAACTCCATGATTAATTCCACGGTGTCTAATGAATCGGCACCAAGATCATTGGTGAAAGATGCATCTGGTTTAACTTCACTTTCGTCAACACCTAATATTTCAACGATAATTGATTTAACTC
>CAYJAM010000007.1:0-21316 GCA_964367725.1 uncultured Sphingobacterium sp.
TTCAGGGATCTTCCAAAATCATGCACCAGCGACCGGATATAGGTGCCTTTGCTGCAAACTACTCTGAAATCGACCTCCGGTAGTTCAATCCGGGTAATCTCAAATTGACTGATACTGACTTTTCGTGTTTTTAATTCTACAGTTTCCCCTCTGCGGGCTTTCATATAAAGTCGTTCCCCGTCTACCTTGACTGCAGAATGTGCAGGAGGGTATTGATCAAGCTCACCGGTAAATTGTATGGTATTTGCCAGGATGCTTTCTTCGTCGAGTGCACTGATATCAAAGGTTTCGTCGATCTCAGTTTCCAGGTCATAGGAAGGGGTGTTTGCACCAAGTATCATTGTACCGGTATATTCCTTTTGCTGCGCCTGAAATTCGTCAATCTTCTTGGTCATCTTGCCGGTACAGATGATCAGTAATCCGGTTGCAAGCGGATCAAGAGTACCTGCATGCCCCACCTTAAGCTTTAAGGGTTTAAATGAATTGCGAATCTTTCCTACTACATCAAAACTGGTCCATTTATAGGGTTTATTGATGAGCAGCAGTTCACCTTCTGCAAAATTGAAGTCCGGGAAAGTCTTGTTTATTTTTTCACTCATCAGATCACTTGAAGATCATAGCCTGAAAGAAGCAGAATCAGTATAATACCACCCACAATAATGCGGTACCAGCCGAAAATTCTGAATCCCCTGGTTTGCAGGAAAGTTATGAAATACCGGATAGCCAGCATGGCTACTATAAATGCAACGATATTACCGATAAGTAATAAGTTTACCTGTTCCCGGCTGATTGCAAATCCATCCTGATAGAAATCAAATAACTTCTTTGCAGTTGCACCAAACATAGTTGGTACCGCCAGAAAGAATGAAAATTCGGCAGCGGCTTTGCGGGATAATTTCTGAGACATTCCACCTACTATTGTTGAAGCAGATCTTGAAACTCCGGGAATCATAGAAATACATTGAAATAAGCCGATCTTAAATGCTGTTCCATAACTAATATCATCCGTATTGTCGATGTTGCCATCTTTAAACCATTTATCTACAAAAAGCAGAATAACACCACCAATAAGCAGGGCAATCGCTACGCCAAGCGGGCTTTCAAGTAGCTGATCGATTTTATCACTGAGTAATAATCCGAAAAACACGGCCGGAAGGAATGCGACAAGCAGCTTAAAATAAAATCCGATGGTCTGGAAGAACCTTTTGAAATAAAGAACGATAACCGAAAGTATGGCACCAAGCTGAATAGCTACAGTGAATAGCTTCACGAAATTGTCGGATTGAATACCCATCAGAGAAGATCCAAGGATCATATGCCCAGTGGAAGAAACCGGTAAAAATTCCGTCAGGCCTTCGATAACAGCCAGAAGAATTGCCTGATATACGGTCATTATTTTTTAAGAATTGCAATAAAACCGATGGCAAAGCCTGCCAGTACAACGATTGGAGCTAGAACGATCTTTCTGAATTCATAAATATCGGTATCTCCGATCATAAGCATGAAACCTAAAACAACGACAATGATACTGAGTAACATTAATCTGTAATTGTTCTTCCCGAACACAAAACCCTCTTGTGGGCTTTCTTTAATGGGTGTATTTTTCTGTGCCATTATCTATAAAGTTCGTAAATTTTTAAACGAAGAAACTTGCTCACTGCAAAGTAGGTACTCAGTCCTGAGATCAGAATACCAATCCCGATAACAGCCAGGAAAACAATTCCAAATTCAAACCAGTTACGCAGAATGATCATTTCGGGTACCTGCTGCTGAGCTAAATATAGTGTAAGCAATAAGAGAATTACTGCTATAAGTCCGGCGAATAATCCATGTAGAATTCCATAAGTAAGGAAAGGTTTACGGATAAAATTTTGTGTTGCTCCAACCAATTGCATGCTCTTAATCAGGAAGCGTTGTGAATAGATTGCAAGCCTGATGGTATTATTGATCAATGCAACGGCTATGATCAGCAGGATTGTAGCAAAGGCTAAGATAACCAGACCAATTCCCCTGATATTCTGATTGACCATGTCTATCAGCGACTTCTGATAAATCACTTCCTTTACCAGCGGATTTTTACTAAGCTGGGCTGTGAAGGCTTCAATGCTCTCATTATTTGCATAATCTGCCTTCATATAGAGATCTATTGAGGATAATAGCGGGTTGTATCCAAGGAAATCAACAAAATCTTCTCCTAGATCCTTAGTTAAATTTCTGGCAGCAAGTTCTTTGCTTACATACTGAGTTTTTAAGACATAAGGATTGGCATCCAATTGTTTTTGTAATGCAGTAATGTCTACTTCTTTGGCACCATCGTTAACAATAATATTGAGTACGATATTCTCTTTGACGTATTTTGAGAGGTTTTTCGCATGTACCAGAATCAGGCCAAGCAGTCCTGTCATTAACAGAACTAAAGCAATACTGATCACAGTAGAAACATAAATAGTTTTAGTTTTTCCGGATGAGGTACTTTTTTCAAATTCTTCCATGAGCGAAATGATATGTTGCGAAAATAAAGAATTCAGTTCATAAACCTAAATAATAAGCGCTGAAATGCCCTGATTTGAAGTTAAACTTTGTTAAAATTTTATAAGAAGGCCTTTATGCAAGTTAATTGAGGTTTTATAGGCAGCTTCTGGTTCAAAAAATCGGAGATTTTAGTATTTTCGCAGCTTATCAGTTTTACAATGGATTATCAATTCAGAGATATAGAAAAGAGGTGGCAAAAATTCTGGGCCGAAAATCAGACTTTTAAGGTCGATAATAGTTCTGCAAAGCCAAAATATTATGTTTTGGATATGTTTCCTTACCCATCGGGTGCGGGATTGCATGTAGGGCATCCGCTCGGATATATTGCCTCTGATATCTTTGCAAGATACAAACGTTTAAAAGGCTTCAATGTTTTGCACCCAATGGGATATGATTCCTTTGGTTTACCTGCAGAGCAATATGCGATTCAAACCGGACAACATCCGGCAGTTACCACAGAAACAAACATAAACCGCTATCGCGAACAGCTTGATAATCTGGGTTTTTCATTTGACTGGAGTCGTGAGGTGCGTACCAGCGATCCGGATTATTATAAGTGGACCCAGTGGATCTTTATGCAGCTTTTTAATTCATGGTATAACCTTGAAAGTGATAAGGCAGAAAGCATTGATGAGCTGATCCTAAGACTTGAAAATTCAGGCACTAAAGGTTTAAAAGCAGTATGTGATGACGATGTCAGCACTTTTTCTGCTGAAGAATGGAAAGGATTGCAGGATTCTGAAAAGCAAACCGAACTGTTGAAGTATCGGCTTACTTATCTCCGGGAAAGTACCGTAAACTGGTGCCCGGCATTAGGAACTGTTTTAGCCAATGATGAGGTGAAGGACGGGTATTCTGAGCGGGGTGGATATCCTGTTGAACAGAAGAAAATGATGCAATGGAGTATGCGTATCACTGCTTATGCTGATCGCTTGCTACAGGGCCTCGATGGAATTGATTGGCCTGATCCTTTAAAGGAGATGCAGCGTAACTGGATTGGGAAGAGTGTGGGTGCGCTGGTGAAATTCCCCCTGGATTCAGGCAACGCGATAGAAGTATTTACAACCCGTGTTGACACCATTTATGGAACTACCTTCCTCGTACTTGCGCCTGAACACGAATACGTTGCCGGATTAACCACTCCTGAGCAGGAAATGGAAATCCAAAATTATATCGATCAGACTAAAAAGAAAACCGAGCTTGATCGTATGGCCGATACAAAAACTGTATCAGGTGCATTCACTGGAAGCTATGCCAAACATCCCATAACAAATGAGCCGATTCCGGTTTGGATCGCTGATTATGTACTGGCAGGATATGGAACCGGAGCGGTAATGGCGGTGCCTTCGGGTGATCAGCGCGACTGGCTGTTTGCGACTAAGTTTGGATTACCGATTGTTGCAATTTCTGATGCCCAGACTAATCTTGACAAAGAGGCTGATCCAACTAAGGAAGGGCATTATATTAATTCAGGCATAATCAACGGACTGAAATATAAAGAAGCTACAAATACACTGATAGCGAAACTTGAAGAACTTGGTGCTGGTAAAGCCAAAGTGAATTACCGTCTGCGCGATGCTATATTTGGTCGCCAGCGTTATTGGGGAGAACCAGTACCCGTTTATTTCAAAGAAGGACTCCCGTACCTGATCGACAGGGAAGATCTACCGCTGGTTTTACCGGAAGTTGATAAATACCTGCCAACAGAAAGCGGAGAACCTCCATTGGGAAGGGCAGAAAACTGGAAATACAAGGATGAACTTGAATATGAACTGAGCACTATGCCCGGTTGGGCAGGTTCGAGCTGGTACTGGTACCGCTATATGGCTTCGCAGGATGATCGTAAACAGGATTCATTTGCTCCGGCTGACGCAATCGCCTACTGGAAGGATGTTGATTTATATATTGGCGGTTCTGAACATGCTACCGGACACTTACTTTACAGTCGTTTCTGGAATAAATTTTTGAAAGATCTTGGCTATGTAGTTGAAGAAGAGCCCTTCAAAAAGCTGATCAATCAGGGGATGATCCAGGGCAGGTCTAATTTTGTTTACCGGATTATTGATGAAGAGGGTCGCGGGACGAATAAATTCGTTTCAAACGGTTTAAAATCTCAGTACACAACATCAGCACTTCATGTTGATGTAAATATTGTGATGAATGAGATTCTGGATCTTGAAAAGTTCAAAGCATTCAGGCCGGAGTTTGCCAATGCCGAGTTCATTCTTGAAAACGGGAAGTATATCTGCGGTGTTGAGGTTGAAAAGATGTCAAAATCCAAGTTCAACGTCGTCAGCCCGGATGATATTATTGAACGATTTGGAGCAGACACCCTGAGAATGTATGAAATGTTCCTTGGTCCGCTGGAACAAAGTAAACCATGGAACACAAATGGAATTGAAGGTGTTTTTAAATTCCTTCGTAAATTCTGGAAACTTTTTCATGATGATGAGTTTAATTTCAATGTTTCTGATGAGGAACCATCAAAAGCTGAATACAAAGCACTTCATAAGATCATTCGCAAGGTAGAGGAGGATATAGAACGCTTTTCATTTAATACCTCCGTATCCAGTTTCATGATCTGCGTCAATGAGCTGACTGATCTGAAAAGCAATAAAAGGAAGATCCTTCAGGAACTGGTGATCGTACTCGCTCCATATGCACCTCATATAACCGAAGAGTTATGGAGCTTGCTGGGAAATACCGCCGGTGAATTATCTGTGGCTGCTTACCCGCAGTTCAATCCTGAATATCTGGTTGAAAATGAATTCTCTTATCCGGTTTCGGTAAATGGTAAAACCCGTATGAACCTCAATATTTCCCTTAGCCTTTCTCAGGCAGAGGTTGAAGAGCTGATACTTGCCAATGAGGATTTGAAAAAATATCTTGATGGCAAAACTCCAAAGAAAATTATTTTCGTAAAAGGGAAAATAATTAATCTTGTGATATAAATATTAATATCCATGATAGAGATGTGGTTTTAACCTGCTCTATCATGGTTTATTCCTTAATGCCACCTCTTTACATCGAAGTATTCCTGGCAGGCTTTTACCACTAAATTCTTTTGTATCTCAGATTTTACTTAATCACAACAATTCGCACATATGTTCCTGTAACATTAGGTGTACTTTCGCGACTAATTCCAAAACCAATTAAATGAAACGTTTATTTACGATACTATTATTACTTTCCGGGATCTCCGGTGTTTATGCACAGGGAATGGGTGGGGCAGCGGCTCCAGCTGTAACAGGCAGAATTTCGGGTGTTATTCTTGACTCCGTCACGCGTACTCCAATTGACTATGCTACTGTTGCATTGGGACGATCAGGATCCACAAAATCTACCAATGGTGCATTAACGGATGAGAAAGGTGCTTTCAAAATTGAGAATATATCTGCGGGAGTTTACCGCGTAACCATTGCTTTTCTGGGATATCAGACTAAAGTAATTGATTCAGTAAAGACCACTCTGGCTAAGCCGGATTTAAATCTGGGGCGTATCATGCTTGCTCCTAATAAGACCATGCTGAATGAAGTTGTGGTTACAGGTACCACACCGATTATTGAAAATAAGATCGACAAGCTGGTATACAATGCAGAACAGGATGTGGCCATTGCTGGGGGAAATGCAACCGATGTACTTCGTAAAGTGCCCTTGCTTTCAGTTGATTTTGAGGGAAATGTTTCCCTGAGAGGGAGTCAGAATGTCAGGGTACTGATTAACGGAAAACCATCGGGTTCTATGGCCAATAATATGGCTGATGCACTGAAGGCGATTCCGGCTGATCAGATAAAAAATGTCGAGGTAATTACTTCCCCATCTGCAA
Source organism: uncultured Sphingobacterium sp. (assembly GCA_964367725.1). Lineage (GTDB taxonomy): Bacteria > Bacteroidota > Bacteroidia > Sphingobacteriales > Sphingobacteriaceae > Daejeonella. The sequence continues at coordinate 6,359 of CAYJAM010000007.1, forward strand.
AATATGATGCGGAAGGAACCTCAGGAATTATCAATATCATCACTAAAAAGAATAATCTGGCTGGGGTAAGTGGCTCAGTAAATGGTGGGGTTGGAACAAGGCAGACCAGTGGGAATGTTAATCTGAACGCAAAAACAGGTCGTTTAGCCCTAACGGCTAATGGCGGAGGTTTCTACTCCTGGCCTCAGACTTCTAATATCTCATTCAACCGTACCAATACGGCAGGCACACAAATAATCAGTCAGGCGGGTCAAAGTAAAACAGACCGATTGGCCATGAATGGTTCAATTGGAGCTGATTACGATTTCAATAGTTTCAATTCGATCAGTTCAAATGTACGATTGAATGGATTCAGTAATAGTGCCGATGGTAGTAATCTAAACCAAAATAGTTTCAACGGGATAATGAATAATTTCACCCGTTTGAGTGATAACCAGATGAAAATGAATGGTATTGACTGGAGCAGTGACTACCTTCATAAATTTAAGAAGAAAGATCAGCAAATCTCTTTTGCTTATCAGTTCACAAACAGTAATCAGAATAGTGACTATACCACCGATTTTTCAAATACAGTAATTGATGAATACGGTGATAATAATGCTGATAATACTGAAAATACGATTCAGCTGGATTATACCCACCCCTTTAAGAAGGTTACTTTCGAAACAGGATTGAAGGGTATTCTGAGGGATATTGTGAGTGATAACCAAACCCGCAACTTTAATTCAACAACCAGCACATTCACACCAATCTCAGCCCGCACCTATGTCTATGATTATAATCAGGATGTGTACTCGGCTTATGCAACTTTTGCATTTACCCTGGCAAAGAATTTTGGTATCAGGGCAGGTGCGCGTTACGAAGGCACAGAGATCAAAGGTGATGCCAGATCCGTTGGTGCAGCTGCCTCTCCATTTAGCAGCAGTTATTCCAATCTGGTTCCAAGTTTTGTGGTTTCAAGAACATTCAAGAATTTTTCAACGGTTAAATTAAGTTATAACCAGCGTTTGCAAAGACCAAGTTTGTTTTACTTGAATCCATTCCTGAACAGTGCAGATATTTTCAATCAGTCGCAGGGAAATCCCGCACTGAAGCCTGAACTTTCACATAACATTGAGTTCAATTATTCTATGTTTGTCAAAACCTCTGTATTAAATGCTTCAGTTTATTACCGCCGTACCAATGACATCATAGAAAGCTTTGTAATACCTGTTTCAGTTACTGATCCGGCAAGCGGCAACCCAGCAATCGGTTCAAGAACTACTTTCAGAAACGTTGGAAGTAATAATTCGGTTGGGTTTAATTTCTTCGGGCAGATAAATCCGGTAAAACCGCTTACATTAAGAGGAAACTTCAACGTATTTACTTATGATATCAATGCGAATAGTGGATTTACGGTGACGAATACTAACACACAGTTAATTTATAATGCCTTTCTGATGGCCTCTTATGTTTTTCCAAAAGGACTTACTTTCGAGACATTCCTGATCACTAATTCTCCTCGTCAAACTTCTCAGGGTAAAAATCCATCTTTCAATATGTGGAATCTTGGTTTGAAGAAAGAGATCATGAAAAAGAAGGGAAGTATAGGTTTGACAATCATTGATCCATTCAATGAGAATAAGAATTTTCGTCAGAATATTAGCGGAGCAGATTTTGTTCAAAACAGTAATTTCTCAGTTCCTTTCCGTTCATTCGGGACAAGTTTCAGCTACCGGTTTGGAAAATTGACAATGCAGGCTCCACGAAAAAAACGTGGTGTAACGAATGATGACCTTAAGCAGGGAGAGCAAAATAACGGAACTCAATAATATCCAATCAGATCATAGAATTATCTTAATGCCCCGGTCTCAGGACCGGGGCATTTTTTTTAATAATTGTACATTTGCCAAAATTGAGAAAAGATGCAGGATAGAAAAATTATTTCTCTGTTGCCCGCAGCCACAGAAATTATTTGTGCGCTTGGTTTGGAGCAGCAGCTGATTGGCCGTTCACATGAATGTGATTATCCTGAAAGTATTAAGGGTTTGCCGGTATGTTCTTCGGCAAAATTTCTTCCGGGTTCAGACAGTGCAGAAATAGACATGCAGGTGAAAGAAATACTCTCCGATTCACTCTCGATTTATACCATTGACACAGAACTGATAAAAGCTCTGGCGCCGGATGTAATTATTACCCAGGCCCAATGTGAAGTTTGTGCAGTGAGCCTTAAAGATGTGGAATTTGCAATGAATGATATGCTTGAGAAGGACTGTCAGGTTATTTCTCTGGAGCCTCATGGATTATCTGATATTTACCAGGATATCCGAAACCTTGCGGATCAACTTGGTGTAGGTGCCGCAGGAGCAGATTTGATTGAATTATCAGAAGAACGAATTGAAATCATTCGTCATAAACTCAAATTCATTACTGAGAAACCCAAAGTGGCCTGTATTGAATGGCTTTCACCCCTGATGATCGCCGGTAACTGGACACCTGAAATCATTGAGATTGCCGGTGGTATTCCGGTACTTGCAGAGAAAGGAAAGCATTCGGGATATGTTAGTTTTGAGGATATTGAAAATGAAAATCCCGATATCATCGTACTAATGCCATGCGGGTTTTCGGTTGAAAGAACCCTGAAAGAGATCGATCTCTTGCTGGAACTGCCCGGATGGAGACAATTAAAAGCCGTTCAGGAGAACAGAATTTATATAGCCGATGGCAATCAGTATTTTAACAGATCGGGGCCGAGGATAACGGATAGCATTGAGATCATGGCTGAGATCATTAACCCGAAGCAGTTTGTTTTTGGGTATGAAGGAGCGGGATGGTTAAGGCTGACAGGGTTTTAAAAAGGCTGACAGGGTTCTGAACCCTGTCAGCCTTTTTAAAATTCTATAAATCGTTCAATCTGCTGATCGGTAAATTTAACTGTGTCTTCATTAAACAGATTCCCGTTTTCATCAAGTTCTTTCCTGATGTTTGGTATATGTATGCGTAATGGCAGGACATGCATATTGATATAATGGCAGATTCCTGTAAAATGGTCGATACCCCGAATATTTCCGTATTTGCCACTTGAGAGTCCGACGAGGGCTGCCTTTTTTCCAAAAAAGCTTTCCGGAAAAGTACAGGCATCAATAAATGTTTTCAAAACTCCGGGGAAGCTTCCATTGTACTCAGGTATGACGAAAATGAATTTGCTGCTTGCAGTTATTCTATCCTGAATACTTTGAAAGGCTTCGCTGCGTTTCCCATAAAGATCGGAGCTTATCAGATCCCCGGGAAGATCACTAAGCGAGAGTATTTCTGTGTCGAAACCTTTTTCTGACAATTGCCTGTGATAATATTTGGCGAGTTTCAGAGTATTGCTTCCCTCACGATTAGTGCCGGAAATTATTGTAGTCATTTTGTGGATAAGATGTGCAAAACGAAAATCGCCCCGCGGTGTAATTAGTTTTAAGTTTGTATCTTAGAATTTATTAAAAAATCCTATTTAATCATTCAAAAGTAGTGTTTTGAACTGTTTAGATTTTATAATTAAGGCTTTTTAATATCACGTATTTGTAATTATTTTTTTAAAATGAGTAAAATTATCGCATTAGCAAATCAAAAAGGGGGCGTTGGAAAAACTACTTCTGCCATAAATCTTGCAGCAAGTTTAGCTGTACTTGAATATCGTACTCTTTTGGTTGATGCAGATCCGCAGGCAAATTCAACTTCAGGAATAGGTTTTGACCCGCGAACAATTAAGGCCAGCATTTACGAGTGTATAATTAATGAGATAGATCCTTTGGAGGCTATTCAAAATACGGATACTCCTAATCTGGATCTCCTGCCTGCGCATATTGATCTGGTAGGTGCGGAGATTGAGATGATCAATTTATCAAACAGGGAATACAAAATGAAAGCGGTTCTGGATAAGATCCGTGACAACTATGATTTCATTATCATCGATTGTTCTCCTTCTTTGGGTTTGATCACGATTAATGCCCTAACTGCAGCTGATTCGGTCATCATTCCGGTTCAATGTGAATATTTTGCTCTTGAAGGGCTTGGGAAATTGCTGAACACTATAAAAATTGTCCAAAGTCGTTTAAATCCAAATCTTCAGATTGAAGGTATATTGCTGACCATGTATGATGTCAGACTCCGACTGTCAAATCAGGTTGTTGAAGAAGTGAAAACCCATTTCCAGGATCTTGTTTTTGATACAATCATTCAACGAAATACCCGTTTAAGTGAGGCTCCAAGTTATGGTATCTCGGTTATTATGCACGATGCCAATTGTAAAGGTGCGATCAATTACCTTAATTTAGCCCGGGAGATCATCCGTAAAAACGGACTGGTTTCGAATGAGGAGGCTGTAAAACAAGCTTTAGTATAATATGATCTACCAAAAGAAAACCGGATTAGGAAGGGGATTAAGAGCTCTTTTGGACGATTCGGATTTGCCGGAAAATGACAGACAACAGTTAAGTAATGAAAGCTCTTCACTGGGTTCCATCAGTTCTGTAAAGATCAGTCAGGTTCAGGTTAATCCATTTCAGCCCCGTACTGATTTTGATCCTGAGGCACTGCATGAACTGGCCGAGTCGATCAAACTGCAGGGACTGATTCAACCAATTACTGTCAGACAGTCTGGACAGAATTCTTATCAGCTTATTTCGGGTGAACGCAGGTTGCGTGCATCTAAACTGGCAGGCCTGACCGAGATTCCGGCCTATGTTCGTACAGCAAATGACCAGCAAATGCTGGAAATGGCGCTGATTGAAAATATTCAGCGTGAAAACCTGAATGCAATAGAAGTAGCTCTGAGCTTTCAGCGGATGATTGACGAATGTAATTTGAAGCAGGAGCAGCTTGGTGAACGGGTGAGCAAAAACCGCTCTACTGTAACCAATTACCTCCGTTTATTAAAACTCCCACCTGCTATTCAGGCTTCCATACGGGATAAAGAGATCTCTATGGGTCATGCACGTGCTCTGATCTCAGTGGAGGATGTCGATAAACAACTTTATCTTTTCCAGGAGATCATAAATCGAGGACTATCTGTACGTAAGGTAGAAGAATTAGTAAGGCAGCTGCAGAACCTGGGAAAAGGAAAAAAACCTGTTAAGGCAAGCGGAATGTCCTTTCAATACATGAAGATTCAGGATGATCTTGCCTCTAAGTTTAGCACTAAGGTGAAGCTAAAGCTGGATGAAAAAGGTAAGGGCTCTATTGAAATTGGTTTCATGTCTGATGATGATCTGAACCGGATTCTGGAAATGTTAGACTGGTAATGAAATTGAAAATCCTATTGGGATTCATCTTTATGTGTTTTTTAACGCAATCAGATGCGCTTTGCCAGGTAAGAGGGACCAATCCCGCTAAATCAGACAGCAGTAAAGTGCAGGTTAAGAAAGAGCCAGCCCTGAAAGATTCTGCCCGTCTTGCTATCGAAGCGATGCCGCGCCGTGCAGCAATGAGATCCCTGATGCTCCCTGGCCTAGGACAGATTTACAACAAGCGCTGGTGGAAAGTTCCCCTGGTTTATGGTGGTTTTATTGGAATTGGCCTCGTTTTTGAGTTTAATCAGCGGAATTATCAGGTATTTTTGAAGGAGGCCCAGTTTCGTGAACTGAATCCTGAAAAAACACAAAATCCTCTGTACTCCGGATATACAAATGAGGGGATTATTCAGATTAAAGATGCTTACAGGCGTGATCGTGATCTTTCCGTGTTAGCCGGACTTGGATTTTACGCGATTACAATTATTGATGCCTATGTTGATGCAAAGTTTTTCAGGTTTGATATTTCTGATGAGTTGTCATTGAAAGTACAGCCATCTGTAGGTCAGGTGCCTGTTCATGCTTCAGCTTTTTCTCCTGCTGTAGGACTAAAACTGAAGCTGAGTTTATGAAGATATTTATAATTTAAAATAATGAAGATAGCTATTCTAGGATATGGTAAAATGGGCCGTATCATTGAACAATTTGCAATTGAAAGAGGTCATGAAGTTGTCCTTAAAGTCAATGTTGATAATTTAGAGGACCTGAGTATACCCAATTTAGAAAAGGCAGATGTAGCCATAGATTTTAGTACCCCTGATTCTGCCCTGAGCAATATTGAGATTTGCTTTGCTGCACATGTTCCGATTGTGGTAGGTACAACAGGATGGTATGGCCATTTACAGGCCGTAAAGAATAAATGTGAGGAGAGTAACAATACGCTTTTATACGCATCTAATTTTAGTATTGGGGTGAATGTGTTCTTTTTTGTAAATAAGGTGCTTGCTAAGATCATGAACAGGTATCCGCAGTACGAAGTTCAGGTGGAGGAGATTCATCATACACAAAAACTTGATTCACCAAGTGGTACCGCCATGACCATTGCAGAAGGTATAATTTCTGAATTGGGACGCAAAAATGAGTGGGCAAATGAGCTGATTGGCTCAGGTGAAGAATTAATACCTAAGCCTGAACAGCTATTGATTGAATCACATCGTATTGAGGATGTTCCGGGCACTCATACGGTTATTTACAGTTCGGAAGTGGATGATATTGAATTTAAGCATAAGGCGCATAGCCGTGCAGGTTTTGCCCTTGGAGCCGTAATGGCAGCAGAGTGGCTTGAAGACAAGAGCGGATTTTTTAATATCGAAGATATGTTTGATTTTAGCATTTAAATTGATTACAATAGAACATGAGTTTAACAAATAAGGGTAAATCGAAGGATAAGAAAGTACGGTCTAAGAAAAGTGCCGGAAGAGAATGGTTTGATGCTATTCTGTTTGCTGTGGTGGCTGCTACTTTGATCAGGGGACTTTTTATTGAGGCCTATGTTATTCCAACAGGTTCTATGGAGAAAACACTGCTTGTAGGAGATTATCTTTTCGTGAGTAAAGTGAATTATGGAGCAAGGATGCCCATGACACCGGTATCTTTTCCATTTGCTCATCACACCATGCCGATAACCGGAACAAAGGCTTATTGGGAAGGAATTAAGTGGGATTACCGCCGACTTCCTGGATTGGGTGAGGTTAAACGGAATGATGTTGTTGTTTTTAACTTTCCGATGGATGCAGATGCACCCTTATCAAGACCTGTTGATAAACGCGAGAACTACATCAAACGCTGCATGGCTATAGGAGGGGATACCATACAAATCAAAGATGCCAGAGTCTTTCTTAATAATAAACCTGCAGAAGTACCTGTATTCGGCGAAAAATATTATTACGTAAAATCTGATGGCACTGATTTTAACCCGCAGGCAATAGAAGATCTGAATATTGAAGCACAACGCTCTTCTGCAGATGAGTATATTTTTAATATGACTGCAGCCGATGCTGAAATTATTAAGGGCTGGGCAAATGTAAAGAGTGTAAAGCCCTACATCAGGCCATTTAATGAATTTGATTCTCAGATTTTTCCACATAATCCTTCAATTAAATGGAATGCCGACAATTTCGGGCCGCTGATCGTTCCAAAACAAGGCTGGACAGTGAAACTGGATAGCAGCAATTATTCAGTCTACGAACGTGCAATTTCGGTTTACGAAGGAAATACCATTGAAAGGGTTGGAAATGATATCCTGATCAATGGGAAAAAGACAAATACCTATACTTTTAAAATGAATTATTACTGGATGATGGGTGATAACCGTGACAATTCTCTGGATTCACGTTATTGGGGATTTGTACCTGATGACCACATCGTAGGTAAAGCTTTATTCGTTTGGATGAGCTGGAATACTAAAGGCACTTTCTTCGACAAGGTACGCTGGAGCAGATTGCTTGGAGGAATTCATTAGAATCAAAAAGCTTTTAACAAAAAAGGCCTCTGCGATCAATCGCAGAGGCCTTTTATTTGTTTCGTTTGTCATCCCGAATCCTGCCCTTCAGCAGCTGAGGGAACTTCCTGAGTCAGCGTCAAAATATATCTCCAGAAAACGAAGTTCCTTCACTCCGTTCAGGATGACAGGTTGCGATGACTTTACTTTTAACTCCAAGCTAAACGAATGTCTGTCATGCCCGATCCTGCCCTTCAGCAGCTGAGGGAACTTCCTGAGTCAGCGGCAAAATATATCTCCGGAAGACGGAAGTTCCTTCATTCCATTCAGCCTTGCCGGGTAGCCAGGGATGACAGGTGCATAGTGCCAACCGTAAATTCCATTTGAAACTGGAGGTTTGGGAAACCTAACATACCTCTTACTCAACCTTATACCTGTAAATAAACCTTGAGAGATTCCCGTCAATATCAGTCCCCTCTACAATTGCTTTGTAGGTTCCTTTATTATCTCCATTGTAAAATTCAACAGCCATATTCCCGGCTTTATCTGTAAAAATCCTCGGGTTCCAGTAGACAGTGCTGCGAAGGTCGGATCCTGTGGTGCGGCTTTCCGGACTTAGATATTTAGGCGAATAGAATTCTCTCTTTTTGATATACCCCTGAGGGTTGAAAGTCAAAACGTTATTCTGAGGGAATAATTTTTTCAGGTCTTCAGCACTTACCGGCTTGCCTGTAGGTGTAGTTTTAGAGTTTATCACTAATACTCCATTGGTATTATACATGCGGTTCACCATTCCCAGCTCATCTTTCAGGAAGATCTCAATATTGTCGACATCTGCAGGATTGATATTGTTCAGGTAGTTGGCGTCAACGGGCATTCCATTATAAAAAATCTGAACCGGTACCCTGAGCCCGGAGTTATAGACCCTTGTCACGTAAAAATTATTCTCATTAAAAGTAAGTCCTGTTGCTGCTGTCTGCAGACAGGTAAGTAGGATCGGACATCCCTTAAACCGTTCGCTATCAATCAAATGATCGGGTTGGGCACCGAGGCCTGAAAGAGCTGGATGATCCAAATGACTGGCTTTTTTTATCGCTGTAGCTTTAACTACGACCTCCTGAAGCATTTGAGTTGCCAAAAAATATTGTCTTTTACTATTATCGAGGTAAGTTGCCAAAGCACTGTCAATGTTAAGTTCTTCATCCGTAACATTCACATTTTTGCTGATTGTTGGGAAGGCAGTACCATTTAGCATAATCATCATGTTGCGTGCTGCAGTTGAACTTCTTGCACTGATTGTGGCCTCTGCTGAATCAGTAATCACTACCTTTTCAAATTTGAACTCTCCTTTCAGATTGGTCGTGGTTTCTGCATAGAACTTACTTTCAGGAACAACCAGCTTCAAACTTCCCTTTGAGACCGGCATGCCGTTTGAAGTACGCAACATCCCCGCAAATTCGATACCCTGCTCAGGAAGAAGACTTATCACCGGCTCCCTGCCTTTGATGATATCTTCATATGAGAATTTGCGGTATCCCTGGGTAAGCATCAGCAAATCAAGATCAGCCAGCTTTTTTTCATTCGTCTGATTGAAATAGTAATTAGGTTTTTCAATATGTCCTATTAATTCTGAGGATATCAGAAATGAACTCAGAATAGTTGTTTCTTCATCTTCAGGATGCGGAACTTTAGATTCATTGATAACAGACAGTGAAAAATTTCCTTCAACAGGTGCATTTCTTGTTTTAGCATTAATGTTCATTTTTACCGGCTGCCTTGAACCATAAACTTTTTTATCGGTGTTTATACTCAGGCTTGAAACATCTGTTTGACTGATGAATACCAGTCGTTCGGTTAATGGTTCGCCTTTATTTGTGAACAGGGTAATTTGTACAATTCCGGTTGGAAATTTATTTTTTGCTATAGAGGCCCCGATGTTTATGGTAGCTAAATTTGTCTGCGCCGCAAAGCAGATCACTCCCTTACTTCTGGCAATGAGATAGAAATTCTTGTCTCGATTCTTATCAAAAAAGGCCTGACTACTTGAAAGTTGCAGGATTATATTGGCAGGAGTTGAGTTAACCACAGATATGGAAATTCCAGAAGATTTAGTTTCAGGTAAGGCTAAAGTTTTCTTTATTCCATTTGAAAAACTGAGATTGGCTTTATAAGTTTTGCCACTTTCGGGTAAGAGCATGAATGAGCCCATACCCAAATGTTGTGATTGTAAAGTGCCAACTACTTTTCCTGTATTGTCAACTATTTCACCCTTAACGTCAAGACCTAATCCCTTTTCCTGAACAGATTTAAAAGCAACTTTAGTTCGGACATTTTCAATTAAATCCCCTCCTTCAGGAAAAAACTGAAAATCAGCTTCGGGAAAGGAATTTTTTAGGGGGAATTGTGAAGTAATCAGTTTGCCGGTTTCTGCTTCGAGTATCGTCTCAAGAATTCCGGTATCCAAAGCTGCTTTCTGACCCGCATTTAATTTCAAAGAAACCACTCCCTCCGCATCGGTTGTTTCCCTGCCACGGGCAATGGTTTCAAATTTGGAAATAAGATTCCAGCTTATCTTTTTATTTGCAAATGGATTTCCCTCAGGATCTTTGTAGACTATTTTTGCATTTATAAGTGGTGAACTGTCCGGATTCTGCCCATTGAGAGAAATATTAGTAATGATATTCCTGTTAATTGCATTTCCGACTTTTATATTTTTAGTGAAGAAATATTCATCTCTGAAATTCAACATCCAATAAGTATACGCTCTGATTCTATAATTGCTTGATTTGTAGACTGAAGGATCAAGGGTGATACTGCCGTATGCTGAAGTATTAACCACAGGCAGCTTCATTGATCTGACCAATGTATCATTTTCTGAAATAACATCAACATACAAAACTTTACTCAGGTCGGATGGTAAATCCTGTCCGGTAGCCAAATATGCTTTAAACCAGATGGTATCTCCGACAGCATAATAGGGTTTGTCGAAATGCAGATAAACTTTTTCTGAAGGATAATCCTCAATCAGCTTTTGGGATCGGTCTACTATAGTTTTTAAACTTAGGGTGTCCTGTGCGAACAGTTGACCGGCCTGCAAAAGAAATAGCAGAGCAATAATTAATGAACGGCAAACTTTCATCTTGAATTGAATCATATATGCGAATATAGATTAAATGAACTTTTTAACCATACATCCCTGAATGTTTAACATATTTTAATGATTGGAAGGCTTGAAAATAGAAATCCAGGCAATGGATTAGTGGAGTCTGTTGATTCCCAATTTATCTGCAAGACCATTCAGGTCATTGCATACCTCATCAATAAGAGGAATACCATTGCTCTGCCGCTCTTTTTCTGCAATTAGCTCAGGCTCACCTGGAATAATCACTTTCTGGTCCTCACTGATTGGTTTTGCAGAGCTGAAACGTTGTATCCAGTTGTCAAGATGAGTTTTGAATTCCTCAACCGGCCTGAAGCCATCAACACGCATGGCACCTAAAAAATGACCTAATCCCAAACCAACCGGATTGTCTGATGGTTCCATGAATGCAACAAAGGGAGGAGCCCAAGGGCCGTAGTTGGCTCCTGAGAGCACTGCAGAGAGAATATCTACTGTTGCGCTTAGTCCAAAGCCTTTATGACTACCGTGGTCTCTGTCGCTTCCCAGAGGCAGCAGAGAGCCGCCCTTTTTTAATTCATGTGGATCTATTGACGACTGCCCTTTTGCATCCTGGATCCAGCCTTCTGGAACAGGTTTGCCGGTACGCTGTGCAATTTCCAGTTTACCATTGGCAGCAGCTGAGGTTGCCATATCTACAATGACAGGTGGATATTTGCCGGCAGGGAAAGCATAGCACATAGGGTTTGTCCCCAGCATTCGTTCATTGGCAAAGGTTGGTGCTACCAGCGGACTTGCATTTGTCATCGCAAATCCAATCATATCCTTCTCAACAGCCATCATAGTATGGTAAGCTGCTATCCCAAAATGATTCGAATTTCTGACAGATACCCATCCGGATCCATATTTCTCGGCTTTTTCAATAGCCACTTTCATCGCAAAAGGAGCTACCACAAGGCCCAGGCCAGCATCTCCGTCAATGGTGGCTGTAGTTGGAGTTTCATGAACTATTTTGATGTCCGGTGTGGGATTGATCCGGGCTTTTTCCCACAAGCGAACATAGCCGGTTAGCCTTGCTACTCCATGTGAATCAATACCGCGAAGATCTGCTTTGATGAGTACATCAGCGGCTAATTCCGCATGCTCTGAAGAACAGCCGATTTTAAGGAAAATGGATTCTGTGAAATCCCGCAGCTTAGTTTCGGTAAAGGTATGATAGGTCATGTATCTAATCTACTCTTCTAATATCGTAAATTTCAGATCAAGAGGTTTGAAGTTCTCAATAAGGGTTTTTATAAAACCTTTACCATACTTCACATAGTAGAGACCGAAGTTTTCAGACCTTTCCTGTAATCCGCCATTTGGAAAAAGCTTTGATTTGATTACATCGATCTGGGAAAGGGCATCGCCAAAATTTCTTTTCTCTGCTTTAACTAGTTTAGCTTCCAGATTCTTAACAGCCTTCTGTAATCTTGACTTAACAGCCTCAGAACTTGGGCCCAGACTTGGGTCGATCTTATATGTACGCAATTTTATCTTTTCAAAAATAGAACTGAGCTCCTGCCATTCATCATGTAAATTAAGGCTGTGCTCAGTATGGCTGAACACCCATTCCTTTTTAAGTTCCTCAGAATTTTTAAAAATATCTTTTATATTCAGATCCAGCCGGTTTAGTTTCGTTTCCAGATTCAGGGAAGCGAATATCGCTGAATTTCGCAGAAGCAAAACGGGGAAGTCAACACCGTAATGATCGAAATTTTGTTTTAGCTGGAGCCAGTAAATAATTTCCGCACCACCACCAATATAGGCCAGATTCGGAAGAATTACTTCTTCATAAAGTGGGCGCATGACGACATTCGGACTAAAGCGTTCTGGAAAATCCTGAATCTCTTTTAATAATTCTTCCTTGCTGAAACTAATCTCTGTATTTAATACCTGGTAAAGATCTTCTTCAAATACAATGCGTTCCCTCAAACCATCCTGCAGGTAGAAAAAATTGATCTCTCTTGGATTTACCTGTGCTTCAATACCTTTTTCTGCCAGTTTTTTATTGGTGTCAGATATGGTTCTGAAGCTATGCTGTCCGATGATATCTTCAGCAATTATCCCCGAAAATTCTTTCTTTAACCTTTTGTCATCTGCATCCAGAATTACCAATCCATACTCTTCGAACAGTGCGTTAACTAATTGTCTGCTCGCATCTGCCAGATTTTTAGCCCCGGTATATGCAGAGCTAATTAGTTTACCCAATTCATCAGCATTTTCTGAAACTCCCAAAACTGCGAGATATTCCTGAACTGCTTTTCCTATCCCTTTTGTGGCTAATCTGCCGGTGGCCCCTGCGGCATCCAGTTCCCAGCTGATCTTCTTTCCCGAGATGTAAGTATGATTGATCTCTGCAAAATCATGATCCTCTGTTGCCATCCAGTATACAGGTACAAAGTTTTTGTCGGGGAATTTCGATTTTAGTTCTTTTGCCAGATTGATGGCAGTAACGATCTTGAAAATGAAATATAAGGGGCCTGTAAAAATATTGAGCTGATGGCCTGTACAAACAGTAAAAGTGTTCTTTTGAAGCAGCAGGCTGATGTTTGTGTTTACCTGCTCATTACAGGGCTGTGTTAATTTAGAATACTGCTCCCTTAAAACTTCAACCAGAACTTCTCTGTTCGAATTGTTCTTTTTTGAAGCCAATAAGTCCTTGAATCCCTGAAGGTTGGGGCTATATGATTGGAAGGAACTTAATTCTCTTTCATTGTTGAGATAGCGGATCAGGCCTTCCGAGAAGCTCCTGGTTTCACTGTAATCAATATAAGTTGCCTTCATCAGAAACGAAATTAGGGGAAATTAATGAATTCCTCTTTGCTGATCTAAATTTTGACAATCTGACCATACAGATCGAAATCTTCAGCACGGTCGATTTTAACCTGAACAAAGCTTCCCGGAGTGGCGTAGCTTATTCTGGTATCAATTAAAACTTCATTATCTACTTCCGGCGAATCATACTCGGTTCTACCTGTTAAATAATTGCCCTCTTTTTTATCGATCAGCACTTTGTAAGTACGACCAACTTTATCCTGATTGATATCGAATGAAATTTCCTGTTGAATACCCATGATCGTTTCCACGCGTTCCTGCTTTATTTCCTCCGGAACATCATCAATAAGTTCGTAGGCATGCGTTTTTTCTTCATGCGAATAGGTGAAGCATCCCAGACGGTCGAAACGGGTTTCAGTAACCCAGTCCCTCATTTCTTCAAAATCTTTTTCTGTTTCTCCGGGATAGCCGCAGATCAGGGTTGTACGCAATGCGATATCAGGCACTTTATCACGAATGGAATTAACCAGATCTATTGTTTTCTGTCTGGTAATTCCACGACGCATTGAGCTCAACATTGAATCGCTGATGTGCTGTAGCGGCATATCCAGGTAATTGCAGATATTAGAACGTTCGTTCATCACCTCCAGAATATCCATTGGGAAACCTGAAGGATAGGCATACTGAAGTCTGATCCATTCAATTCCATCAACATCCGACAGATTTCGCAGCAGGTCAGCAAGGTTTCTTTTGCTGTAGAGGTCCAGACCATAATAAGTCAGATCCTGAGCAATCAGGATCAGTTCTTTGGTACCATTCTTTGCCAGGAATTTGGCTTCCTTTACTAAATCTTCAATGGATTTGGAAACATGTTTCCCCCTCATTAGTGGAATTGCACAAAAGGAGCAGGGCCTGTTGCATCCTTCAGCTATTTTAAAATAGGCAAAATGTGATGGGGTAGTCAGCAGGCGTTCTCCTAAAAGTTCATGTTTGTAATCTGCCCCAACTGAACTCAGGAGTTTTTGTAAATCGTTTGTACCGAAATAGGAGTCTACATTTTTAATTTCGGCTTCAAGCTCAGGTTTGTATCGCTCAGACAGACATCCGGTTACGATAAGCTTAGAGATCTTACCCTGGTCTTTTAACTCGCTGTATTGCAGAATGGTATCAATCGATTCCTGCTTTGCGTTATCAATAAAGCCACAGGTATTGATCACGATGATGTCATCCTGACGAAGTGTTTCTGCTTCGTGAACAACATCCATCTG
>CAYJAM010000008.1:0-21298 GCA_964367725.1 uncultured Sphingobacterium sp.
TTATATTTTTAAAATGCAATTTATATTGTGAAGCAAATTCCCTGTTTCAAACAGCAGTGTCATCACTTAATAAACATTAACTTTGCAATAAGTGAATAAATAAGAACTGATTTGCAAATAAATGCCTCATTAATATGCTTGTAATTAATAACTATTCTGAATTTGAGTCTTATCTGGGAAAGGAACTTGGTGTTTCTAACTGGCATAAAATTACCCAGGATCAAATTGGAAAATTTGCAGATGCTACTCTTGACCATCAATGGATACACATTGATACCGAGCGTGCGGCAACAGAAGGGCCTTTTAAGGCAACCATTGCTCATGGTTATCTCACTTTATCTTTGATCCCTTATTTATGGAAGCAGGTTATTGATATCAGAAATCTGAAAATGGAGATTAACTATGGTATTGAGAACCTCAGATTTGCACAGGCTGTTGTTGTGAACGCTGAGGTTAGACTGAGAGCAAAATTGGTTTCAATTGCAAATCTTAGGGGAGTTACAAAGGCAGTTCTTGGGGTTGAACTTGAGATCAATGGACAGAGTAAACCTGCTTTTAAAGGCGATGTAGTATTCCTTTACCATTTTATTGATTAATGTCCTTAATTCAGAAACGGAATATATATTCCCTGAATTATGACTAAGTTCGTCGCCTAACAAAAAGGAACAGGAAATTATGCCTAAATCCCGCAAAGCAGCAGTCAGTTTCATTTTTATTACCCTCTTGCTGGATGTCATAGGGCTCGGTTTGATTATCCCGGTTTTCCCTCAATTAATAGAGGAACTGATTCAGGGAAACATTAGTGAGGCTTCACAATGGGCTGGTTTATTAACTTTTGCCTATGCAATCATGCAGTTTATTTGTGCACCAATTGTGGGCAATCTGAGTGATAAATATGGACGCAGGCCGGTTTTGCTTTTATCCTTATTGGGCTTTGGTATTGATTATATTTTTCTTTCAATGGCTCCAACAATATGGTGGCTTTTTGTTGGAAGATTAATTGCCGGACTATTTGGTGCAAGCTTCACAACAGCTACTGCTTATATCGCTGATATCAGTACTCCAGAAAACAGATCCAAAAATTTTGGGATGATCGGTGCTGCATTCGGTTTGGGATTTATAATTGGTCCGGGCATTGGCGGACTTTTAGGAGAGTTTGGGCCCAGAGTTCCTTTTATGGCAGCCGCTGCTCTAACTTTCCTGAATTTGATCTATGGATATTTTGTTCTACCCGAGTCACTTGCAAAGGAGCATAGAAGACCTTTTGAATGGAAACGTGCCAATCCCCTGGGATCTTTGCTCCAGCTTAAGAAGTACAAAGGTGTGGGTGGCCTGATCGTTTCTCTTATTTTTGTTTATATAGCTGGTCATGCAGTTCAGAGTACCTGGACCTTTTTTAACATAGAAAAATTTCAATGGAGCAACACTTTGATGGGTATCTCTTTAACAGTCATTGGTTTACTTATTGCCATTGTTCAGGGTGGCTTGATCAGATATATTAATCCCAGGTTGGGTGATGAGAAAAGCATTTATGTTGGATTAGGCCTATATTCACTTGGTCTCTTCCTGTTCTCTTTCGCTACCGAAGGCTGGATGATGTTTGTCTTTTTAATTCCTTACTGTTTGGGGGGAATAGCAGGACCGGCGCTGCAATCTATTATTTCGGGAAATGTCCCTAAAAATGAACAGGGTGAATTGCAGGGGGCATTAACCAGTTTAATGAGTGCAACTTCAATTGTTGGACCCTTGCTAATGACCAATTTATTTGCCTGGTTTACAAGGCCGGATACGGAGGTTAAGTTTGCTGGTGCTCCATTCTTCGCCGGAGCAATATTAATGCTGATTAGCGCTGTAATTGCTGCCAGAAGCATGAAAAAAGATGCTTTTCTGAATAGAAAAACTATTCATGACGAAGAGCCATTAAGTCCGGTTCCTTAAATATCTAAAGCAAGCAATTAGTTTTTTGGTGGAGGGCTGATCATAATATGCGCTCTGTGTGTTCCGGGATCCATAAGCCAGGGCATACCGGGAGCATCCGGTTTCAGGGGTAAGCCGGTACTGGCTGCTGTTGCGTAAGGAGTATAGATTACATATCTCAAATAACCATCTTTAACAACACCTGTCTCAGGAGTATAGTTTTCAGCTTTTGCGGTATAAACAAATAAGCTTGCCGGTTGTTTTGGCATTGGAAACCAACCGCTTTTTGCTTCATGATCACGGATGTCAGCCACTTCTTTTGGCGTTTTGCCTTCACTTTTTAGATCACGTCCCCTTTTCATAAATGGTTCCAGATCCTGGTGATAACAGGCCACACTTAAGCCTGGAATTTTAGGATCATCTGCTAAGCAGATCATTTCGTTTGTTCCTTTTCTGAGCAGGATGAATGCTCCTTTTTCAGAATAACCATAAACAGTGGTAGCCCCACGCTTGTCTGCTGGTGCAGCCAGTTCAGCAGTTTGGATTTGTATTGCAGCTGCTGGAACAGCATGTTGAGCCCTGGCAGTTTGTACAAAAACCAGCAGAGAAATGATAAATAGCGTTCTTTTCATGGAAGTATTTTTGAATAGATGTCGGATATTCAAATTAATTTAAGACTTTTTTGAGAAAAACAAGCATTATAACTCCATAATCAGTCCTTTTCTTTCGGGACTAATTTGATCTCATGGTCTGATATAGTTATGAGACGTTCCTTATATAGGCTCCCAATGGCTTTTTTGAAGGCCTTTTTGCTAATTTTTAATCGGTTGTAGATATCTTCGGGCGAACTTTTATCCCCCAACAGGATTGATCCATTATTTTCCTGAAGGTCAACCATCAGGCTGTCTTTCAGATCAAGTATATGTTTGAAGCCAATTACCTGCAGACTGAGATCGATCTTATTCCCTTCACGAATCTTTTTTATGAATCCCCTTTTCTGATCTCCGGGTTTGAGATCTTCAAAAACTTCATTCCGGTAGAGAAGTCCCATAAATCGCTGATTTATGATCGCGCTGAATCCTAAGTCACTTTCATCTGTAATCAATAGTCTTACCTCATCTCCCTCTTCCAAATCATGTTCATCCTGATTAATAAAATCATTGAGATAGGAGGAAGCCGTTATGCGTTCGGTTTTTTCATCATTATACAGGAAAACAACATATTTCTGGCCAATTTTCATTGGGCGCTTTTGTTCTTTATTAGGAACAAATACATCCTTACCTATGCCCATGTCCATGAACGCACCATTCTCATTTTCATCAACAACCTCCAGAAAAGCAAATTCATCAACCTGGGCAATTGGAGTTTCTGTAGTAGCCATCAAGCGGCCATCGCTGTGGATATAAACAAAAACATGAAGGTTATCGCCAATCTCTGCGCCTTCAGGAGCATAAACGTAGGGTAGCAGAACTTCTTTCTCTCCTTCAGTTAAAATGAGACCATTTTCAGTCTTTTTTATAAACCTAAGTTCATTGAATTTGCCAATCGCTACCATGTTGATTTATATTTAAGTTCCAAAGATACTAAACTGCAAACTATTGCATCAGACTGCAGACCATGAATAGGCATTATGTTAAAATCGCTATTCAGTAACTTATTTGTTATCTGTTACTTATGTTATTTATTTTCAGTTCCATTCATTATTTTCATCCAATAATTTTTGCTATGACCTTGAGATCTTTCCGGATCATTTTTAACATCATTCCCTTTTTATTGTTTTCTTATGCGGTTTCCGGACAGGATTTTCAAAGAGTCATTACAAGGCAAAGCCTTGCATTAGCAGCTTACTCTACTAATTTTGAATTATCATCAAAATGGGCATTGAGTTTGGATCTGCAGGAACGTATTTTTGTGGATCCTGTCAGGCAATCTCAAATGTTTTGTAAAACGCAGATTGGTTTTGAACCCTATAAAAATTTCAGCTTCGGAAATGGTGTATCGTATTATTTAAATTCTCCCAGTGATCCTGAGTTTTCAAGTACATTAAAAGTTCCGGAAATCAGACTCAATCACGACCTGGGATATAGTCATAATATAAGATCAATTCATTTAAGTCACCGTTACCGGATGGAAGAGAGATTCATCAGGAAGAGGCTTGATAATTCCTTAATTGAAGGATATAGGTTTGTGGAACGAATCTCTTACATGCTTTCAGTGCAATGTAAATTACTTAATTCTAAAAATCACGAGCATGATATTTACATAAAATTGAGTGATGGGGTATATGTCAATGCTCATAAGGGGAATATTTATAATTCATTTGATCAGAACCGGTTTTATGCAGGACTGAATTACCAATTAATCAAAAATCTGACAGTGGAACTGGGATATATTAACCTCTATCAGCAACGTTTGTCCGGAGTCGAATATTTAAATCGTAATATTGCAAGTTTAGGAATTAATCATAGCATAAAACTGCATCATTAATTTTTCGAACAAAACAGGATCGGTTTAAAATTTCAGGATTTGTCAAAGAAGGTATTTTTAATAACTCCCCCTTTTACCCAGTTAAATACGCCTTACCCTGCTACGGCATATTTGAAAGGTTTCCTTAATACAAAAAGGATTTCTTCATATCAGGCTGACCTTGGTATTGAAGTCATTCTGAATCTTTTTTCAAACAAGGGATTAAGGGAATTATTTGATCAGATAATACTTTCAGATCAGCTTTCAGAAAATTCGAAGCGAATAATTGCCCTCAAAGCACATTATATAAATAGTATTGATGCAGTTATATCTTTCTTGCAGGGACATAATCCAACACTTTCACACCTTATTTGCCAGGAAGATTTTTTACCGGAGGCATCGCGATTTAGTCAGATAGAAGAACTCGACTGGGCATTTGGCACAATGGGTACCCAGGATAAGGCAAAACACCTGGCCACTTTATTCCTTGAGGATATTTCTGATCTGATTGTTGAGTGTGTGGATCCCCATTTTGGATTCAGCAGATATGCAGAGCGAATGGGACGTTCTGCATCCAGTTTTGATGAATTATATGAAGCTTTACAACTTGATAAGACATTCATCGACAGAATTCTTTTGCATATTCTGGAAGAGAAAATTATAAAGTTGAAACCTGAGCTCGTTTCGCTCTCAGTCCCATTTCCCGGAAATCTCTATTCCGCCTTCCGTATTGCCCAATGGCTGAAATTGCACTATCCTGAAATTAAAATTGCAATGGGAGGTGGTTTCCCGAATACCGAATTGCGTTCAGTTTCGGATGTCAGAGTATTTGAATTCTTTGATTTTATCTGTCTGGATGATGGTGAAGCTCCAATTGAGCATCTTTGTGAATATTTAGATGGAAAGCGTGATTTGAGTCAGCTGAAACGAACTTTTGCAATGGTTGATTCAAATCTGAAATATTGTAATGGTAGTCTTTCTCCTGATTACAAACAGTTTGATGTAGGTACACCTGATTACAGTGATCTGCTGCTCGATAAATATATTTCAGTTATTGAGGTGGTTAACCCAATGCACCGCATGTGGAGTGACGGGAGATGGAACAAGCTGACCATGGCCCATGGCTGTTATTGGGGCAAATGCACATTCTGCGATATATCACTTGACTATATTAAAGTTTATGAACCTGTTGCGGCTGGACTGCTCTGCGACAGGATGGAGGAAATGATTGAACAAACGGGTGAAAGGGGGTTTCATTTTGTCGATGAAGCAGCACCACCTGCCTTAATGCGATCACTTGCATTGGAGATTATCAGGAGAAAGCTTACTGTAACCTGGTGGACGAACATTCGCTTTGAGAAGAGTTTTACAAAGGATCTTTGTTTACTTTTAAAAGCATCAGGTTGTATTGCAATTTCCGGCGGACTCGAAGTGGCATCTGATCGTCTGCTGGAACTAATTCAAAAGGGGGTAACCGTTGAACAGGTAGCCAGGGTCTGTCATAATTTTACGGAAGCCGGGATTATGGTTCATGCTTATCTGATGTATGGCTTCCCTACCCAAACTGCTCAGGAGACTATCGATTCATTGGAAATGGTTAGACAAATGTTTGAGGCAGGTGTTCTTCAGTCGGCGTTTTGGCATCAGTTTGCGATGACCGCTCATAGCCCTGTGGGTATGTACCCTGAAAAATTCAAAGTTGAAAAGGCCTGCAGCATGAATGGCAGCTTTGCTAATAATGATGTTGTTCACCTGGATAAAAGTGGAACTGATCATGAACTGTTTAGTTATGGCCTAAAAAAGTCTCTGTTTAATTATATGCATGGAATATGCTTTGAATATCCTTTGCAGGAATGGTTTGAGCATAAGGTTCCTAAGACAAAGGTTGATCCAGAATATATTATCAATTCTTTATCAAGAGAAGATACAATACTAAATAAACCAGATGCAAAAATAGTTTGGCTAGGAACAAAGCCGGTTATCGATTATTTCACCAAAAATAAAAAGGGAAGGCAATGGGAAATGGCCGAGCTAAAATTCTTTGATAAGAAAGGTGAATTAGGTTTACAAATAGCAAAGCAGCAAGCTGAATGGATAATAAAATTTCTTCAGAATATAGGCCCGGATTCTAAACAGTTGATGACCCTTCGTGAAGTCAAAGCAGACTATGAGACTGTTACCGGAGAGGATTTTGAACCATTCTGGTATGGTAAGCCAATCAGCACTTTAAGACAAAACGGCTTGCTGGTATTATAATAGCTGTTCGACATGTTCTTCAGGGCATGTCGAACAGCATAAATTTATTTTTAATTTACACCACCCTTGCGAATCGGGCTACGTTGTGCCGGCCAGGACATTTGCTGACCAGTTCTTGGACTTATAGGTAGAATACTTTTTTCGCGGGATGCAGGTGTTGGATCTTCACTTGCTTTGTAAGCCATTATTGCTGTAAGAATTGCATTTTTCTGAACATCATCAAATACGATCTTATCGTAAGTGTCACGGTTGGTATGCCAGGTATAAGTTCCATAAGCCCAGCTTAATGAACTTAACGAAAATGCAGGAACACCTGCAGCTACGAAGGATGCGTAGTCAGATCCACCACCACCTGGAGATCCAGGGAAATTAGTTTTAATCTCCGATCTGATTTCATCAGGTACTGCCTGTAACCATTTGCCTATATAACTGTAAGCATGTAAAAATCCCTGTCCGGAAAGATCAACAACCCGTCCGGTTCCGTTATCCTGATTAAACAGGGCCTGAATATTTCTGACGATATCCGGGTGGTCTTCAACAAATGCTCTGGATCCGTTTAGTCCCTGTTCTTCACTACCCCAATGGCCAACAAGGATGGTTCTCTTTGGGTTTGGATAAACTTTTTTAAGGATTCTCATCGCTTCAAGCATGGTAATTGTTCCGGTAGCATTATCTGTAGCACCTGTTCCACCATCCCATGAATCAAAATGTGCAGAAAGTACGACATACTCATCTGGTTTTTCAGATCCTTTGATTTCAGCGATAGTATTGAATGTAGGTACCATTCCCAGTTGTTTTGAGTCGGCACGTAAGTTGATCTTCGGGCCAACACCTGATTCTGTAAGACGGTAAAGCATTCCATAATCTTCAAGTGAAAGATCAATTGTTGGGATCTTGGTACTTTGAGCACCAAATATTTTATTTACACCAAATCCCGCAGACCAGTTGGAAGCAAAAATACCGGCGGCTCCAGCATCTTCAAGAGCTATTGCCAATCCTTTTGGACTTAATCCTGTTTTGCTAAGACGGTTGCGCCATGCATTTACTGCAGCTGTGCGCTCAGCCTTCATTTTTTCAAGAGATTCTTTGGTGGCAAACTCTTCCCAGTTTCTGTCATCCCTTCCAGTGGGTTGTTGCATAGAGATCATTACGAATTTACCCTTTACATTAGGCAGCCAGTTTTGAAATGCAATTGAGTCGGCCACATCAGCCAGAATAATTGTTTCTGCTGTAACAGTTTTTCCATGGGTTGAAGCACTCCATGCCAGCTGCATTCCCTCAAGAGATTCTGTACGTGGGTGAATCATATCAATATGGGTTATACCTCTTTCCCATCCGCGCCATTCCCCCCATTTTTCATTTCTCGCAGGAATACCCCAGCTTTCATATTTTGCAATCGCCCAATCATGAGCTTGTTTCATTTGTGGCGTTCCAACTAAGCGCGGACCGATTCCATCGGTCAGTTCATGTGCAAGTTTTTTCAATTGTGAATTTTCACTTGCTTCTTTAATAATACGCTGAACAACCGGATCATTACTCTGGGCGTAGCTTATCCCGCCTGAAAATAAAAGAACTATAGCTAAGAGCTTGATTGATTTTCTCATTAATTTAAGATTGAGTTAAAATTGGTTCCGAACTGCGAAGATATTAAAAAGCAAGAAGAATGAAAATTATACCGATTTGTACACCAGTTTTTTGACAGCCTGTTGTTCAGGTATTTTTTCTTAATTTCCAATTCTCAAATTTATATGGGCATAATATGAACATCAAAACTTCTTATCCTGAATTTAAATTTTATTTATTGTTTTCAGTCCTTTTGACATTAATGACTTTATCTTCTGTTAAGGCACAGCCGGGATTTTCAGGTAAAGAAGATTTATTGTCTACCCCAAAGAAATATACCGCCTTTTTTAATGCTGAGTCTCCAAAAATTGATGGAAAACTGGATGATGCTGTCTGGAAGAATGTAGAATGGACAGAAAATTTCAAGGATATCGAAGCAAACCGAAAACCACTCCCAATCTGGAATACCAGAGCAAAGATGACATGGGATAACAATGGATTATACATTGCAGCTGAGATTCTGGAACCCCATGTCTGGGCATATTTAAAGAACTATGATGATATAGTTTTTTATGACAATGATTTTGAAGTATTTATTGATCCCGATAATGATACTCATCGTTATTATGAGTTCGAGGTAAATGCCTTAAATACTATGTTCGACTTGTTTATGCCTAAACCATACCGGAATGGGGGCGGTGCAATGATCTCTTATAATGCTCCCGGTATGAAATGGGCAGTGGATATTCAGGGAACCTTAAATAATCCATCAGATATTGATAAGGGCTGGACTGTTGAGATGTTTATCCCATTTTGGGCAGTAACCATTGGCAATTCTGCTAAAGTGCCCGTTGATGGTGATTTCTGGAGGATCAATTTTTCGAGAGTGGAGTGGAGAACTGAAGTTAAAGATGGAAAATATATCAAATTGAAAGGAGATGATGGCAGGAATCTACCAGAGTTCAACTGGGTCTGGTCGTCGCAAGGTGTGATCAATATGCATTTTCCTGAGCGTTGGGCTTACCTGCATTTCAGTAAACAAACCTCCGGAGATTCTAAAAATTCATTTACTATACCTTACAGTGAAGAGCAAAAGAAGCATCTTTGGTATGTATATTATCTGCAGCAGGATTATTATCAGAAACATAATGTCTATGCCTCCGATTTTGGTAAGCTGGGGGTCACTCAACTGATATTTCCCGTTGAAGGGAAAGAAAATAAACTTTGGATGGAAGCCGGCACCCAGCAGTTCATGGTCTTTATCAGAAGTGATGAGAAGGTTTATAGTATAAATAACGAGGGGCTGGTACAGATGAGGAAACAGACGTCTAAGCAATAGCTGCCTTTTTCCTCAAATTAATTGTAACCCTGTAATTTATAAATAACAATTCCTGCAACTTCATGCATCAGGTTTTCCCATCGAACAATATTGCCGGTATTTGGGATAATTAGATCAGATGGGGTAAATCCCTGCCCGTGGTACATACCATCAATCGGGTGTACATCAACATCCAATCCAACTTTCTTAAAACATCCTTCTGCTCTTCTCATATGCGATGCCGAAGTAATCAAGATTGCTGATCTTAATCCTGATGCATTAATGATCTTTTTAGTTTCAACCGCATTTTCATAAGTATTTCTTGAAACTGTGTCAATGAGAATCACTGAATCCGGCACACCGCAGTTTTCTATTAAAAATGCTTTGGCGAGTGTTGACTCACGCGTATCATCTACCATACTTCCGCTACCCCCGCTAATTATTATTGTTTTAATCCGTCCTTTTTTATATTGAATTAAACCCTCGGTCAGCCTGTCTGTAGCCTCTCCAAAACTAAGACTGCCGCTTTCTTTATCCCAGGTCATGAAACCACTGAGAATTACCCCGGTATCGTAAATCTGCTTGTTATTAATGCTGCTTTTGAGTTCCCAATACTTAAGTACTTGATTGATTATAAATGGGTTGCTGAAGAAAAGAAGTAATCCCAAAGAAGCGATGAGCAATTTTCTTCGTAGGGCTGGTTTATTAACAATCACTGCCAGAACCAAAATACCCAGGATAATGACTGTTGGTGAGATCAGGAAGGTAAGGACCTTTGATAAGTAGAAAAACATGTCTTTGAAATTAAAATGGAACAAATGAGATTTTCGACTCAGGCAGACAAATTAATAAAAAATTCAAGGATTTAAGTCAGGGTTAAAATTTACTGCTGATTGCCATTTATATCCCTAAATCGTAACTATTTCGCCTTTTTTACGTAAGAAACGGTAGTTCAACCCCGATTTTAACATGGGTTGAGTTTGCAGGTACCATCTCTCTTCCAATTGTTGAAATGGTATAGTAATTGCCCTGATCATAATACTAATAGTCTCAATCGTTCAAATCAATGAAATTCCAGCCGCAGGAGATCAAAACTGTTTTACTTGCATTACTGCTTTTCATTGGTAGTACAATTTCTTCAATGGCACAGCAGAAGGCCATGTTTACACAATATATGTTTAACGGATTAATGATCAATCCGGCATATTCCTCTATAGATGATGCAATCAATATTACGGCACTCGCCAGGCAGCAATGGGTGGGATTTAAAGGTGCTCCTAACACACAAACCATTTCTGTCCATAGCCCGATAAATCAATCAGGAACGTCAGCAGGAATAATATTTATGAGAGATCAGATTGGTGAAGTAATCAGTGAGAATGGTTTTTTGGGTACGGTAGCTCATAAGGTTGCTGTTGGTGATAATACTTATTTTTCATTGGGATTGAATGGTGGCCTGGGAAAGTACGTGGGACAATATAGTCAGTCGGGGAGTCCTACAGCAGCTCAGGATCCTGTTTTTGCTGATCAGAATTCCCTGAGGGCAAATCTTGGATTTGGATTAATGCTATTTTCGCAGAAATTTTATGCCGGTTTTTCATCACCTTTTTTTTATTACAGGGATTTGGGTACAGCAAAGCAATCATCCACAGCGTACAAACCACATTATTTACTACAGGGTGGATACCTGACGGATCTGGGAGATGATATTAAGTTCAAGCCAAATATGCTTATTAAATATGTAAACGGATCTCCTGTTCAGATGGATTTGAATGCGAATTTTCTGTTTAAAGAAACACTCTGGCTTGGGGCTTCATTACGCTCTATGGATTCAGTGGATCTGCTTGCTGAGATACAGTTAAGTCCAAATTTGCAGCTGGGATATTCATACGATTTTACAACATCAAGACTAGCTGCCGTTGAAAGGGGATCACATGAAATTGTCCTAAATTTCAGATTTTCTACCAGGAATTCAAGCTCAACCCCGAAATGTTATTTTTAAAAAGCCCGGTAGGTTAGAATCTTTTTCTCAGCTATCGTAAAATCCTGTGTTCTATTCTACACTTACTGTTAAACCCTCCTGCTGAAGTATTTTACGGTAAACTTCAACTTCTGTAAATGAACCTTCCAGGATTATACATTTCCCGTCATTGTGAACTGTCCAGGCAATTCTTTCAGCCTGTTTTTCAGTATAATCCAGGTATTTGATGAGGCAGTGAATAACGTGTTCGAATGTATTGGTATCATCATTCCAAAGAATCAGGCGATGATTAACTTTTAACGCTGCTAAAACCTCTTCAAGCGTCAGTGTTTCTTCCTGTACCTGTGTTCCCATTTTACAAAAATACAGAATGGATATCGATTACAGAATGAATATTTTTAGAAGTATGCTATTGAATTACTGCCGATACTTCAATTTCTATGAGTAAGTCAGGATGGATCAGGCGGCTGACCTCAACCATAGTTGTAGCGGGCTTTATAACTCCGAAGAATTCGGCATGAGCTTTTCCCGCTTCCTCCCATTTGCTTATATCAGTAACAAACATACGTGTTCGTATAACATCAGTCATTTGTGCACCGGCCTCATGCAATGCTTTTTCAATTTTCTGGAGAATAAATCTTGTCTGAGCGTTTAAGTCATCTTTTCCTATCAGCATTTCTCCATCTACCGAAGTAGTTCCTGAAACTTCAATGATGTTTCCAATACGTACGGCTCTGCTATAGCCCACCAGATCTTCCCAAATGGCTCCGGAAGAAATATTTATACGGTTCTGCATATATTTTCGATTGAATTAACTTCCTTTGGCCGATCGGGTCATCATTTCAAGCATATCCCACATTTCGGGTGTAATTGCTTCAAGTCCGTTAAATTGTCCTGCTCCCTGCAGCCATTCTCCTCCATCAATTGTAATCACCTCGCCGTTGATATATCCTGAAAAATCTGACATCATGTATGCAGCCAGATTTGCCAGTTCCTGATGATCACCTACCCGCTTAAGAGGTACCCGGTTTTTGAAATCGATTTTTTTTGCCATATCGCCGGGAAGTAATCGGTCCCATGCTCCTTTTGTTGGGAAAGGACCTGGGGCGATTGCATTATTTCTAATGCCATATTTACCCCACTCAGCTGCAAGAGAACGGGTCATGGCTAGAACACCACCTTTTGCGCAGGCCGAAGGAACTACATATCCTGAGCCTGTGAATGCATAGGTTGTCACAATATTTAATATTGTTCCTGCTTGTTTCTCTTTGATCCAGTGTTTTCCAACAGCCATTGTACAATTAGCCGTACCTTTTAAAACGATATCAATAATAGTTGAAAAGGCATTTGGAGAGAGTCTTTCTGTCGGAGAAATAAAATTTCCGGCTGCATTATTCAGTAATCCATTAACCTGGCCAAAAGTTTCGAGGGTTTTCTTTAGCACTTCATCAACCTCTTCAGGTTTCCGAACATCACATTGCACCGGAAGCACTTTTGCCTTCAGTTCTCTGCCATCGGCAGATACTTCCTCATGCATTTCTGCAGCAGTTTTTTCAAGTACATCAATTTTGCGGCTCGTGATAACCACGTTGGCACCGAGTTTAAGAAAATAGGTGCTCATGGCTCTGCCTAAACCAGTTCCGCCACCTGTAATAATGATTGTTTTTCCACTCAGGGCATCATCACGTAACATAGGTTCATTATACATATCAGGAAGATTTTTGTTGAAGATTTTGTATGATCGTTTTTAATATGGAACGTGTTGATGGCGACCACCATTGTTCAAGCATATGCCCAAGCATTTCAGTCTGATCAGCGCTTACCTTTTTGAGGAGATCTTCGCGAATATTCATTTTGCTTTGTTGCCAGGTTTTACGTTCAAGCTGTATGTATGTGAGCATTTTACGTTCAGCAGCATGTAAGATACTTTCAGGGCTTACAACCTCGTCGACCAGCCCGGCATTTAATGCTTCCTGAGTGTTCATTAACTTGCCTTCAAGCAAGGCACGATGGGCTGGAGCATTTCCAAGCCAGAATGCATAAAGATGGAAAATGCTTTCAGGCACAATGATACCTACGGGTACTTCATTTAATCCAATAATAAACTTTCCTTCGGCCATAACCCGGTAATCACAGCAAATTGCCAGAACACAGCCACCTGCCGGACTATGGCCGCTGATTGCCGCGATCATAGGTTTCTTAAATGAAACCATTGAGGTTACCAGACTTAAAAATTCAATCCAAAATTCTTTGATCTGATCTTCATCATAATTGAACAGTTCGATAAGATCCAGTCCTGCTGAAAAGAAACCGTCTTTTCCGGTTAGAATAAGTCCGGCTATAGAATCATCGTTTTCGATATTTCTTATCATTTGATGCAACTCAGAAACCATTTCTGAATTTATTGCATTTGAACGACCGCGATCCAAAGAAAGCACGGCAATTTTATCTTTAATCCTGACTTTTATTGTATTCATCTTTCTATTTGACACTATATCTGAAAACCTTTCTTCCTATTGAACCATTGATATTTATTCCTTCCACAATTGCTTTATAATTACCTGTTCCATCAGAATTGAAGAATTCAATGTTTGCTTTACCGGTAGTATCGCTTATAACATTTGGATTCCAGTAAATTGTTGTCCGCAGATCAGGTACCTTTGCGTTTATCGCAGGATCATCATAATTAGGTGAATAAAATTCTCTGGCTTTAAAGAAACCCTGAGGTTTATAACTCATGATTCCGGGTGAATATGACCTGTAATTATTATTGACTTCACCACGTTTGGTGGTTATGATGAGCAATCCACCTCCACCCATGGAGCCATAAATGGCACTGTTTGCACCGCTTTTAAGTACTTCAACTGTCTCTACATCCTGAACATTAATTACTGATAGAAATTCAGGGCCTAAAAACGCCCCATCTACAACTACCTGCATAGGTATTGGCCCTCTGAATGAAGAAGCCATATTTCTCATCAGATAGGCCATACCATCCCGGATAATTAAACCGGCAACTCTTCCCTGGAGACAAAACGCAAGATCAAAACAATTCTGAAGCTGATCAGCCTTGATTATAGCATCAGCCCTTCCCGGTCCATTCAGATTCGAGGAGTATTTTACTTCTTGTTTTCGTTCTACTATTTTCACTTCCTCAAGAAGGATATTTCTGCTTATTAAACCATATCTCCTTAATTCATCGAACTGGTTGCGGCTATTCTTCAGATAGGGAAGCATGGAGCGGTTAACGTTTACCTCCAGCATGGCTTCATTCTTGTTTTTTGTAACTAGCTGTGGTGGAATCCTGTCGAGCAAAATTTCTACATTTTTGCGGTCCTTTTCATTCCTTGCCTGAATTACGAATTTAGTGCTATCATTAAAAATAAGGTTATCAAATCTGAATTCTCCATTTACATTGGTAATGGTATCCATCATGAAAACGTCTCCTGATGCAGAGAATAAGGTAACTCTTCCCCCAATGACAGGCTTGCCTGCCATTGTAGTTACCTTGCCACTAACCTGCAAATTGGTTTCAGGTTGATATACCAGCGTTGGATAATTGTTTGCCAGTATATTTTTCCATTCAAATCGGCGCCAGCCCTGAGTGAGCATTAACATATCAAGCTGCCTGACCTTATCTTCATTTATTTCATCAAAATAATAATTGGGCTGTTCAATAAAACCTTTTAAATCTGAGCTAAGCAGAAGGTTTGATATTATCGTGGTTTCATCAGCCTCATTAAAGGGTACTTTAGATTCATCCAGAATCGCAATTGAAAAACTCCCGAGTGTAGGATTACCCTCAGGGTCTTTTGTGTCCAGAGTCAGTTTGACTTTATCTCTTTTTTTATATTCTGCTTTCTCGCTGCTAATATCTATCTGTAAAAAGTCAGCATGATTTATAAATACAAGCCGCTCTGCGACCGGCTCATTTTGAGCAGAAAAGAGTGTTAGCTGAAGTATTCCGGTTGGAAAACGTTTTTTAGGAATGCTTGCATTGAAGGTTTTCGAAGTAAGTTTATTTTTTGATACAAAATGGACCTGTCCGTTGCTCTGCGCAATAAGGGTAATTTCTTCATCAGGTTTGGCGTTTTCAGTTGTTGATACCCTGATTTTGAGTTCATCTGTATCGGTGTTACTCACAGATAAAACATAACCGCTTGCTTTTACCTTTGGAAGTGGGTAAGCCTTCTCTGAGCCATCTGCAAAAGTAATGTGGGCAGTATAGTTATCAGTAATTTCAGGTATTAACCTAAAGTGTCCCATTCCTGCATGTTCTGATTTAAAATCAGCCATGCGGACATTATTTTGATTGCTGATATACCCGCTTACATTAATTCCAAGTCCGTCGGAACTCACAGCTTTAAATCCAATCCTTGAGCTGATCCCATTGACCAGATCCCCGCTTTCGGGGAAGAACTGAACAACCGATTCATTCGAGGTGGATTTAACAGGAAAGTTTTTATTGGCACTGTTCTTATCATCCAGACGGATGGTTGTACTGATTCTTCCAGACTTTAATACGAAAGGCTGATTGTTTACAAAACTGACCTGAAGATTTCCCATTGCATCAGTAATGCCTTTTCCTTTGAGAATACTTCTGAAATCCAGTTCAACATGATAGCTAACCTCTTTATTTGCGAGCGGCTGCCCGGCCATATCGCTATAATTAATTTTGGCTAATACTTTTTGACCACGTGGATCTTTAGTATAGGAATAATCAACCTGAGTTAAAACAGTATTAGAAATTGAATTGCCTATAGTAATTGTTTTATCAAAAAAGTATTCTTCGCCAAAATTTCGCATCCATGTAGTATATGCCCGAATTCTGTAATTACCCTCTCTTAGCGAGTCAGTTAGCGCAAAATCCCCCCAGGTTAATCCCAACTCCAATGGGATTTTCAGAGACTTCTTTATTGAATCCTTGTCATTGATCAATTCTACATATAAGATCCTGCTTAGGGTAGATAATTCATTTTTCTCAGCATTAACTACGTATGCTTTAAACCAAATATTATCACCAATTGCATAATAAGGTTTGTCTAGATGCAAATGAACCTTTTCCTGCGGATATTGAAGTCTGTATTTTTCTATCTGAGTAAGGATCTTCTTCAGTGGCTCATCATCAATGATAAATCCCAGCATAGTTGCTGAGAATAGTATAGAAAATATGATAATGAAATATTTTTTCATAAAGTTGGTACTGAATTAAAAATCAAATGCCGGTATACTTGTAAGCCAGGTTCAACCCGAAAAATTGGTGTACTTAAAAATTTAAGCCTCAGTTTTTAAATTGAGGCTTAACTATGTATAATATACGATTTATTTTCCTTCTGATGCTCAGAATGAATTCTTCCACATCATACTTTCAACGGGTTTGGTAGTCTTATTGTTGTATTTGGCATTGAGTTTTGTATTGTACATGGTCTCTACATCACCATCAACTACAAAATAAATTAATTGTCCGATAGGCATACCGGCATATATCTTTACCGGTTGCGTACAGGATATTTCGAGGGTCCAGGTATTACAGAAACCCACATCCCCTTTTCCGGCGGTTGCATGGATATCGATTCCAAGTCTGCCAGTACTTGATTTACCTTCCAAAAATGGCACATGCCTGTGGGTTTCGGTATATTCGAGAGTTACTCCAAGATACAGTGTATTGGGCTGGAGAATAAAGCCATCCTTAGGAATCTCGAAATGATCGATCTCATTATGAAGTTTAGCATCCAGAACCCTGTTTCTGTATGTTGCCAGGTATTTACCTAAATGAACATCATAAGAATTGGTACCTAAGCACTCCTTTTTGAAGGGTTCAATAATTATATTTCCTCTTTCAATTTCTTCCAGAATGAGTTTATCAGAAAGTATCATAAATAAGCATAAGATTTGGCCTAAATTATGATTAATTTGAGATAGTTTTGCAGGTATTTTATTTTTAAGAATGGCTCTTGCTTACCACCGGGAAATTGACCGCGATACATCTTTTGCAATCTGGAAGATCGAAGAAAGTGCTGATGAATTACTGGCTCAGTTACAGTTGAAGGAGCATGAATTATCTTATCTGGATACGCTTAATAACGGTAAACGTAATATGCATTGGCTCAGCACCCGTGTCCTGCTTCGAAGGATGATGGATACCGATAATTATATTGACTGCAAGGTAGATTCAAGTGGTAAACCATATTTAAGTAATTTTCCCCACCATATTTCCCTGAGCCATTCTTATGATTACGCGGCCGTGATGGTTAGTAAGAGTAAGGCTGTAGGAATAGACATCGAACTTGTTAAAGATAAGATCGAACGAATTGCCCACAAGTTCATGAGTAAGGAGGAGCTTAATTTTATTCAGGTTAAGGATCGGATTGATCAGCTCTATGTTACCTGGTGTGCAAAAGAGGCTATTTATAAGCTGCACGGTAAAAAGAACATTAGTTTTCTGGAGCATATAAAGCTTGAGCCCTTTGAATATGAAGGTAGTGGCTCTTTTGATGCCGTACTTCATACGGGTACCCGGCAAAGGAACTTTAAAGTGCATTATGAAAAATTTGATGGGTATATGATCGGGTTTGTTGCAGATGATAATGAAGAATAGGAAAGTTATATTTCAGGATTGGGGTTTGCTTGATTACCAGCAGGCATGGGACAGGCAGGAGCAGGTTTTTGCAGAAACAGTTCAGGCTAAGACTCGGAATAGAAATAACAATACTGATTACCCGGTTAATAATCATCTCATTTTCGTTGAACATCCTCATGTTTATACACTCGGAAAAAGTGGTAAGCCCGAAAATTTACTTCTGGATGAAGCTGGACTTGCTGATAAACATGCCACATATTACAAAATCAACAGGGGAGGTGATATAACCTATCATGGTCCGGGTCAAATTGTGGCTTATCCAATACTTGACCTTGATAATTTTTTTACCGATATCCACCTGTATTTACGCACTCTTGAGGAAGCTGTGATACTTACACTGGCAGAATATGGAATACAGAGCGGCCGGTATGATGGTTATACCGGGGTCTGGCTGGATGCAGATAATGAGCGCGCAAGAAAGATCTGTGCAATGGGTGTAAGGTGCAGTCGCTGGGTAACCATGCACGGACTAGCATTCAATGTCAATACAGATTTGTCTTATTTTAAAAATATTGTGCCCTGTGGAATTGATGACAAGGATGTTACTTCAATGGAAAGGGAGCTTGGTTTTAAGCCTGATATTGAAGAAGTAAAGCAGAAATTGAAGGTGAATATCGGGAGCTTGTTTGAGATGGAAATCTTTGATAGTTGATAATTGATAATTGAGAGTGGAGAGTTGTGTTCCGATGGCCTTCGGGTTGAAAATTCAGACTGGATAATACATTTTCCATTAACTACTAAATTCCTGATAACAGACAACTGATAACTGGCAACAGATACCAATTGTCTGTCCGAATCAATAGATACAAAAAAAGCTCCGGATAAAATCCGGAGCTTTTTTGTGTGAAGGGAGAATGATATTACATCATTCCACCCATGCCACCACCACCCATTGGAGGCATATGACCACCACCTTTATCTTCTTCAGGCTCATCAGCTAATACAACTTCGGTTGTTAACAGCATAGCTGCAATTGAAGCTGCATTTTCCAATGCAATACGACCAACTTTAGTAGGATCGATAACACCTGCACCGATTAGGTTTTCGTAAACATCAGTACGTGCATTGTATCCAAAATCAGCTTTACCTTCTTTAACCTTTTGTACTACGATAGAACCTTCAATACCTGCATTTTGGCAGATTTGACGTAATGGCTCTTCAATAGCGCGTCTGATAATTGCAATACCTGTGTTTTCGTCTTCATTAGATCCTTTAAGATCTTTTAAAGCTTCAACAGCACGGATGAATGCAACACCACCACCTGCAACAATTCCTTCTTCAACAGCAGCGCGGGTTGCATGTAATGCATCGTCAACTCTGTCTTTTTTCTCTTTCATTTCAACTTCAGTAGCTGCACCAACATAAAGTACTGCAACACCACCTGAAAGTTTCGCTAAACGTTCCTGTAATTTTTCTTTATCATAATCAGAGGTTGTTGTTTCAACCTGAGCTTTGATCTGGCTAACACGTGCTTTAATGTCAGCAGTTTTACCTGCTCCATTAATTACAATCGTATTATCTTTATCTACAACTACTTTTTCTGCCTGACCTAAGTAAGTAAGGTCTGCGTTCTCTAGTTTATAACCTCTTTCTTCAGAGATAACTGTACCACCTGTAAGGATTGCGATGTCTTCAAGCATTGCTTTACGACGATCACCGAATCCAGGAGCTTTAACAGCAGCCACTTTCAGTGAACCACGGATCTTGTTAACTACCAGGGTAGCTAATGCTTCACCGTCAAGATCTTCAGCAATGATCAATAATGGTTTTCCGGTTTGAACTTGTTTTTCAAGTACCGGAAGTAATTCTTTCATGGAAGAAATCTTCTTATCGTAGATCAGGATATATGGATTATCCAGCTCAACTTCCATTTTATCAGCATTGGTTACGAAGTATGGAGAAAGATATCCACGGTCGAACTGCATACCTTCAACTGTTTTCATTTCAGTTTCAGTACCTTTTGCTTCTTCAACAGTAATTACACCATCTTTTCCAACTTTTGCCATTGCATCAGCGATCAGCGTACCGATCACTTCATCATTGTTAGCTGAGATTGAGGCAACCTGCTTTATTTTTTTGTTGTCTTCACCAACAGACTGTGATTGTTTTTTCAAATTAGCAACAACAGCTGATACCGCTTTGTCAATACCACGTTTCAGATCCATTGGATTTGCACCTGCAGCCACGTTCTTAATTCCGGCAGTTACAATTGCCTGAGCCAAAACAGTAGCAGTAGTTGTTCCATCTCCAGCCTGATCAGCTGTTTTAGAGGCAACTTCTTTTACCATCTGTGCACCCATGTTCTCAAGGGCGTCTTTTAATTCAATTTCTTTGGCAACTGTAACACCATCTTTAGTGATTGCAGGTGAACCAAATTTCTTATCAATAATTACGTTACGGCCTTTTGGTCCAAGAGTTACTTTTACTGCATTGGCAAGGATATCCACGCCTCTTTTCAGAGCATCGCGCGCTTCAACATTGTATTTAACTTGTTTTGACATTGTGTAAAGATTTAAGATTTTAGATGTGTGAACTAAAACCTGATTGTTAAAACTATAATTCTATTATAAGAATGATTTGATATGCTCTGAAATAATACTTTTCTTTCGACAAGTCTCATATCTCATATCTCAATTCTCATATCTCCTATAGGGTTGCAAAAATATCAGATTCACGCATGATAAGGTATTCTTTACCTTCATGAGAGATCTCTGTTCCGGCATATTTACCGTATAATACAACATCTCCTACTTTATAAGCCATAGGGATTAAATTGCCGGTTTGTTCTGCATATTTGCCGGGTCCAACAGCTACGACAGTACCTTTCTGAGGTTTTTCTTTTGCAGTATCAGGAATGTAAAGACCTGAGGCCGTTTTTTCTTCAGCCGGTGCAGCTTCTATAACTACCCGGTCTGCGCTAGGTTTGATATTTAATGCCATATTGATATAATAAATTAAATTGATTGAATGTTTGTACTGTTTTGTTGACATGAATTATGCCAAATAGCCTTAGAGTACATTTCTTGTCAAATTTTCATTATTTGATAATCCAAGCCTCTTTCTTGTCAATATATCGGTGTCAAGCTGTCAGTAAAATGTCAGTTTCATGCAAAAAAAAAGCCACCGTTCAGGTGGCTTTTTTTCTAAATTACTTTTT
>CAYJAM010000009.1:0-19767 GCA_964367725.1 uncultured Sphingobacterium sp.
TTATAATTGGTTAGTTTAAATAAGCTCCTGCCCATCAGGAGCTTATTTTATTTAAAGATTTTACCATCTCAAAAATAGCTTGAGCATTTATTCGTTTCAACTCTTAACTTTGGAACTCAATATGAAATCAAGAATCCTGTTTTATATAATTATCTGTATTCTTCCATCGCTCATTTTTTCATCCTGTGTGAAAGATGAAAATGAGGCGATGCCAAAAAGTACAGTGTCAAGATTATATGTTTCAAATGCCGATATCGATGCGGCAGTTAACAGCACCCTTATTTTTGATCCCGCAGATCAGGCTAAATTTGCCGAACCGTATAAATTTAATTCTCAATTACCCGATGGCAATGGCATCCTGTTTGATCCGTATTCCGGTGTGGTATATCAGGTTAGCAGGTTAAATAAAAATATCAAGACTTTTAAGGTAAACACTGACGGAAGCCTGGTGATTAAAAGTTCCTTTGTGCATGAAGGTTTGTTGAGCGCCCGTGAAATGGCTTTTGATCGGTCAAGGGACATGTTATATATATCCAGTAATATTGATAGTGCAATATATGTTTACAATAATGTAAGTACACTTAAGGATATTGTTTTGGCTGACAAAAAGCTAAAACTCAATGGACAGCCCTGGGGAATTCATCTCGATAATGACCGGCTTTTTGTCGTGATAGATCAAACGAGAGCAGAAGTACAGTTATTTGAAAATGCCTCAGCATTGGCTGTAGGTCCAATAATTCCAAAAAAGAAAATGACAGTAAGTGGTGCTGCAAGGCTTCACGGTATTACTTATTCATCCTCGAGGGATGTTCTGATCCTGACGGATATAGCTGAAGCGACGGCACCAGGTTTTGATTCTGACGGTTCAATTCATATCATTACAGATGCAATCTCCAAATTTACGGAATCTGGTCCCCCCATTGCACCTTCAAAAACAATTAAAGGCGCTCTAACCGGACTTGGTAATCCTGTTGATGTGGCCTGGGATGACAGGGAGGTTAAGGATCTGATCTATATTGCTGAAAAAGCAAGGCGTAAAATACTCGTCTTCAATTATTCTGGAACAGGGAATATTGCCCCTTCAGTTATTGCAGATCTGACAAGCAGTCCGGAAGCTATTTACCTCGATGCCCGTTAAGCGTATTTTATTGTTATTAATGCAGGTTTTTTCTTTACTTTGAATATAAATTTAAATCATATGTATTCTACTTTATTAGGCTTACACTCCGGACTTCGATATATAGTCCTTTTATTATTGGCCGTTGCTTTATTATTGGCCATAATTGGATTATTTGGTAAGAAGCCATATACACAAACCAACCGCAAAGTGAATTTATTTGCGATGATCTTTACCCATACACAGTTTCTCGTTGGACTGATACTTTATTTTTTCAGTCCGGCAGTAAATTATGCTAATATGGGTGAAGCAATGAAAGATGCAATGACCCGTTACTGGACTGTTGAACATTCAGTTATGATGTTGTTTGCAATTGTTTTAATTACTGTTGGTCATTCCCGTTCCAAAAAAGCTGCAGATGGTTTTAATAAACACAGATCTATTGCTTTGTACTACGGTTTAGCAGTTTTGGTTATTTTAGTTGCAATTTATCAAAGCGGTCGCCCAATATTAGGATAAATTATCCCGCACACGCTGGGCTTAAAAATAATTATATACAATCGAAAAAATTTGCATTGTCAAATTTCTTTATATTTTTGTGAGCGATGAACATCAAACAAAATACAGCAAATTGGTGGTGCACTTTAGAAAAGGGCGCAGGGAACAGGTATTTTGATCAGTATTAATCAAGTTAAACCTTAAAAATATAAAACCCGACGCCCTGAGACGTCGGGTTTTTTTATGGTCTGTGATTGCAAAAAAATTGAATCCGGATCGGAAAACATAAATTACTATGAAGAAATATAAATTATACACTTCCCACAAGAAATTGCTTGCCGATACCACTACCCCGGTGAGTATATATTTGCGTTTACGCGATGTTTTCCCAAACAGTATTTTGCTCGAAAGTTCTGATTACCATAGCAGGGAAAACAGTCTCAGTTATGTTTGTTGTGATCCAATTGCAGGTATAGTTTTAACAGCTGATAAACTGGAGACCTATTTCCCTGACGGCGAAAGAGAGCAATATCCTCTGAAAGATCTTGAACTGAAGAAACAGGTTTCAATATTCAGGAAACAGTTTGAATCTGCATCAACCGAAGATTTTAAGTTTATTTCAAATGGCTTGTTCGGTTATTTTGCTTACGAGAGCGTGGAGCATTTTGAGGATATAAAATTACACTCAAAACCTGCAGAGGGAAGGGATATACCATTAATGCAATATCATGTTTACCGGTATATTATTGTCATTGATCATTTCAAGAATGAATTATATCTGCTGGAGCACCGTACAGAAAAGAACGCAGCCGACGGTCTGGAGAAGATTCAGTATCTGATCCAGAATAAAAATTTTCCGGAGTATAAATTCAATCTGAATGGAGAGGAAAAATCTAATTTTACCGATGAGCAGTTTATCAGCCTTGTAGAGAATGTTAAAAAACATGTCTTCCGCGGCGATGTGTTTCAAATTGTTCCTTCAAGAGCTTTCTCTAAACCATTTTTAGGTGATGAATTTAATGTATATCGAGCACTAAGGTCAATAAATCCTTCTCCTTACCTGTTTTATTTTGATTACGGCGATTTTAAGTTATTCGGATCTTCACCCGAAGCACAGCTCACCATTAAAAATAATGTTGCAACTATTTACCCGATTGCCGGTACTTTTAAAAGGACTGGTAACAGCCTTCAGGATGCCGAACTTGCTGAGAATCTGAAAAGGGATGTCAAAGAGAATGCCGAGCATGTGATGCTGGTCGATCTGGCCAGAAATGATCTGAGCAGACATTGTGATAAAGTTGAAGTGAAGTCATTTAAGGAGATTCAATACTATTCACACCTGATACACATGGTTTCTAAAGTCACTGGCGAGCTCCAGAGTTCAGTTGATCCTTTTGATGTTGTTGGGGATACCTATCCGGCAGGAACCCTCAGTGGAGCACCGAAATATATGGCGATGCAGCTTATCGATCGTTTTGAAGGGCAAAAACGTGGGTTTTATAGCGGAGCAATTGGATTCATGGGTTTCAACGGCGATTTTAATCATGCCATCATGATTCGCTCATTCCTTAGCCAGAATAATGTTCTGCATTATCAGGCAGGCGCAGGTATTGTGGCAGATTCAGACCCGCAAAGTGAGCTGAATGAGGTGAATAATAAAATAGCGGCCTTAAGAAAGGCACTTGAATTGGCGGGGGAAATATAAGAAGTCTGAAGTCTGATGTAGGTTTCATACTTCCGACCTCCGACCTCAATGAAATTGATAGTTTTAATAGAAATAAAATAGATGAACATACTCGTTATAGACAATTACGACTCATTTACCTTTAATCTGGTACATCTGCTGCATGAAACAGGTCATCAGGCAACGGTATGGAGAAACGATAAATTCAAGCTGTCTGATGTGAATGAATTTGAAAAAATCCTGCTTTCTCCAGGGCCTGGGATACCATCAGAGTCAGGTCTTTTACTTGATGTGATCCGAACCTATTCACCTACGAAGAGCATTCTTGGTATTTGTCTGGGTTTACAGGCAATTGCTGAGGTTTTTGGAGGCGAATTATACAACCTTTCCCGGCCGGTTCATGGTAGAGCCACTGAGATAACCGTACTCGATGAAAATGAAAAGTTGTTTAAGGATTGCCCGAAACAATTTAAGGTGGGGCGATATCATTCATGGGCAGTCAGAAATGATCTCGTTCCTGATGTGATCAATGTTACTGCCACAGATCCTGAAGGAGTGATTATGGCATTAAGTCACCGTACCCTGGACGTACGCGGTGTACAGTTTCACCCTGAATCTGTGCTAACTGAACATGGGAAACTGATGATCTCTAACTGGCTGAGTTGAGCCAAGAATTTGAAGATATGATTACAAGTGATAAGAATTCTAAGAACCCTGCAGGCGGAAATATTCTGGATAAGATCGTTCTGAAGAAGATAGAAGAAATTGAAGCAGCAAAGCTTAAAACTAATGTTGAACAGCTGAAGAAGAGTGACTTATTTTCACGGGATTGTTATGTGCTGCGTGATTTTATCTTAGATCCTGAGCGAACAGGAATAATTGCTGAGTTTAAGCGCCAATCGCCATCAAAAGGAATTATAAACGACCGCCTGTCTGTTGAAGAGGTTACCAATGGCTATGCTGCTGCAGGGGCTTCTGCACTTTCAGTACTGACGGACCGGAGTTTTTTTGGAGGTAAGGATGAGGATCTGCTCGAGGCAAGAAAAGTAAATAAGCTGCCATTATTGAGGAAGGACTTTATGTTAGATGAATACCAGATCATTGAAGCCAAAGCGTTGGGTGCGGATATCATTTTACTCATCGCAGCTATTCTAACTCCTGCAGAAGTAAGAAAACTTGCAAAATGTGCAAAAGAGCTGGGTCTCAATGTCCTTCTGGAGGTTCATAACAGAGAAGAACTGGATCGCAGTATCTGTGATGATTTGGATGCAATAGGGGTAAATAATCGAAACCTGGGCGATTTCTCAGTTTCGGTGCAGCATTCTTATGACCTTGTTGAGCATATTCCATCAAGTTTTCTGAAAATCTCTGAAAGCGGAATCAGTGATCCAAAAACGATAAAGGAATTGAGAACCGCAGGATTTGATGGCTTTTTAATCGGAGAGAACTTCATGAAGGAAACAGATCCTGGGAAGGCGATGAAAGAGTTTGTATCCAGGATTTAAAGACGATTATTTTATAGGATTGGCTCGGGAATATTCTGACAGCCTGCTGTTCAATTACTCCGGGTCAAACTCTTATCTTTGCAATTATTAATACATATAAATGCCCAGACAAAAATTTTTCGACACTGAAGCTAAGCCTGAAAGAGCGGTACTAGTGGGTATAATTACACCGGGTGAGACAGAAGAGCAAACCCATGAGTATCTGGATGAGCTTAAATTTTTAGTTGAAACTGCTGGCGGCGAAACACAAAAGGCATTTACACAAAGGATGCAACGTCCTGACAGAGCTACATTTGTTGGAACCGGAAAACTCGAAGAGATCAATGCCTATGTTAAGTCGGAAGAGATTGATATGGTCATTTTTGATGATGAACTTTCGCCCTCCCAACTCCGGAATATTGAAAATGAACTCCAGGTAAAAATACTCGATCGCAGTAACCTGATTCTTGATATTTTCGCAAAAAGAGCGCAAACCTCTCAGGCAAAAACTCAGGTTGAGCTCGCACAACTTCAATATTTACTTCCAAGGTTAACGCGCTTATGGACTCACCTTGAGCGGCAGAAGGGTGGTATTGGAATGCGTGGTCCGGGTGAAAGCCAGATTGAAACTGACCGTCGTTTAATTCTGAATAAAATATCCTTATTAAAAGAGCGCTTAAAAGAAATTGATAAGCAAAACCTAACTCAAAGGAAGAACCGGGCACAGTTGGTCAGGGTTTCACTTGTTGGATATACAAACGTCGGCAAATCAACGATCATGAACATGATTTCCAAATCTGAAGTATTTGCCGAGAATAAACTATTTGCTACACTCGATACCACCGTCAGGAAAGTGGTTATTGAGAATCTGCCCTTTTTGCTCTCAGATACCGTAGGATTCATTCGCAAATTGCCCCATCATCTGATAGAATGTTTCAAATCAACCCTTGATGAGGTTCGTGAAGCTGACATTTTAATCCATGTGGTTGATATTTCACATCCCAATTTTGAGGATCAGATCAATACGGTCAATGAAACCCTGAAGGATATGGGGGCAATCGATAAGGAGATAATTACCGTATTTAATAAGATTGATGCCTATAAACCCGCAGATTTCGATCCTCAGGATGAGCATCCGCCACTTACCCTTGCCGACTTCAAAAACAGCTGGATGAATAAGGATAGAAATCCTGCAATTTTCATATCGGCATTGAATAAAGAAAATATTGAAGAATTCAGGACATTGTTATACGAGAAGGTAAAAGCGATTCATACGAAACGTTACCCTTATGATAAATTGCTTTATTGATCGGAATAAAATATTGAATGCTTCTGTATTTTATAAAACTGAATCATTCAGATTGATTTTTTTAATTTATGAACTTTCTTAATCCCCAATTTTATGGAATCTAAACGTCAACAGAAGTTTGCAGGAGTTATTCAGAAAGATCTGGCTGAGATATTCCAGCGGGAGGGATTGAATTTTTTACCCAATATCATGGTAACAATAACCAAAGTAAGGGTTTCACCAGACCTGGCTATCGCCAGAGTATATCTGAGCTTTTTTAACAGCACCAATAATTCATTAGCATTAAATACAATAAAATCTCATTCCAATGAGATCCGTTATAAATTAGGAAATCGTATTAAGGATCAGGTACGAATTGTTCCGCATCTTGAATTTTTTCTGGACGATACCAGCGAGTATGTTGAGAAAATGGATAAGCTCTTCGAAAAGATTGGTAAAGAGCCTCGTCAGGCGGATGAACCCGGCCAGGATGATTGATTGAAATGAGAACTATTCGAGAGCCTGTAAATTTTTATACCCATGTTATTCCGGCAATTCTTGCAATACCCGGTACCGTTCTCCTGCTCAACAGGGCAGATTTGCCAATTGAATTTACCGCTGCCTGGGTATATGGTATTTGTACAGTCGTACTGTTTGGAATAAGTTCGATTTATCATAGCTATCCCAATACAGAGGCTGAGGTCAGATTCTGGCAAAAGATCGATCATTGCTGCATTTACCTTATGATAGCCGGCTCCTACACACCAACGGCATTACTTGTGTTTGATGGCTATACCCGATGGACCCTGTTTGGAATGATATGGACCATTGCTCTGGCCGGATGTATACTAAAAATTTTTAACCGTCTTCAGCATAAAGGGCTTTCTCTGGGGATTTATATCGCCATGGGGGCATTAATTGTCCCTTTAATGAGTGAAATGGCCGAAAAACTATCATTATCCGCTATAGGATGGATGCTGCTCGGAGGGGTATTTTATATTGGAGGTACTGTTTTCTATTATAAAGATAAGCCTATGGGAAAGAACATTCATAGTCATGAAATATGGCATCTTTTTGTTGTTGCCGGAGCACTTTCTCATTACGTTTATAATTATCTTTTTCTGTTTGCCTGAGTAAATTGATCTTAGAATAATAATCATATCCCTATTTTTTCGTTAAATTAGAATATGGCCCTCAACTTCATTTTTAGCTTATTCCTGCATTTTACATCACTCTTTGCTGATGATCAACCGGTATTTAAGGGAAAGAATCTTAGCACCTTTATTTATAATGTTATGATCTATCCGGAATACTCAAGGGATAATTGTCTCCAGGGTATCGTTAATATAAGCTTTAAGCTGAATAAGCAGGGGCGCATTTACCAATCAGAAGTACAGAAAGGCTTTGGTACAGATCTCGATCTTGAAGCAT
The DNA here is from genome assembly GCA_964367725.1 of uncultured Sphingobacterium sp. GTDB lineage: Bacteria > Bacteroidota > Bacteroidia > Sphingobacteriales > Sphingobacteriaceae > Daejeonella. The sequence continues at coordinate 7,503 of CAYJAM010000009.1, forward strand.
TGCGTGTCGTCCGCCTGACCTCCGGAAAGTGGATCATACCTGCAAACCACGATACCCTGGTTTCTATGGTTTTGCCGGTAAATTTTACACTTCGTGACTTTAAGTGTGAGCAGCTCTCAAAAGATGAAATTAGTGCCGCTATTAGTGCTTATCAGGCAAGAAAGGGAATGAGCGAAGTAATCTTTAATTATTATGATAAAAAAGTTGCCGGAGTCAAAGATGAAGCCGGAGAAATGCGGATAGAGGCTCTTAAATACCAGTTAGGATATGATGAAAAATTCATAGACCGCTTGCTAAAACAGGCACAGCGTAAGCTAAAACAGGAAGATTTTGAGGGCGCATGCGAAGACTTTCAAATTATCAGAAGGCTTGGCAGCGATAAATCAGCATCCTTTATTGAGCAGAATTGTAAATAATCCCGCAATGTGAAAAATAGAGATATGCCCGGCAGATCGGCTTCATTTAAAAATTCAGGGATCAATCAGGTATTGTTTATCCTGAGTATCATTACAATTCTTTACTGGCTGACAGGAAAATCTTTAGATGTTTATAATTACGCCATTTTAGGGGCATTGTTCGAGCTTTTATGGCTTCCGATGATTCTATCTGTTTTTATCGGTCCGATTTTTTCTATTGTTTTATTTGTCAAGGATAAGTACAATCCGGGATCGCTGGCATTATATGCAGTTGTTTTACAAATAGTTGCGTTATATATTCTCATATTCTTTAAAAGCAATTAATTTCAATAGCGGGAAAGAATGATCATTCAATTATCGGAAGATAAGATTTGGTTCCCTGCCCCTGAACTCGCTAATGAGGATGGTTTGCTGGCAATTGGAGGTGATCTTTCAGTTCAAAGACTACTTTTGGCTTATCGGAGTGGTATTTTTCCCTGGTTCTCTGAGGGTGATCCAATATTATGGTATTCCCCGCATGATCGATTCGTATTGTTTCCTGAAAAGTTGAAGATCTCTTCTTCCATGCTTAAGGTTTTAGGATCCGGTAATTTCAGAATCACATGCAATGAGGCTTTTCCCGAAGTCATCAATGCCTGTGCAAATTCCATCAGAAAGGATCAGGAGGGAACCTGGATTACTGACACCATGAAGTCGGCTTATATTCAATTATACCATCTTGGTTATGCTCATTCTGTTGAAGTTTGGGAGAATGACCTTTTGGTTGGTGGATTGTATGGTGTTCAGGTTAATCATGTTTTTTGCGGAGAAAGCATGTTCGCCAGGGTCAGCAATGCATCAAAAGTTGCCCTGATTTATTTGTGCCAGCACTATAATTTTAAGCTGATTGATTGCCAGGTTTATACCAGTCACCTGGAAAGCATGGGCGCTGGTTTTATCAGCCTGGATGAATACCTTGCTCTTCTCAATGATAACTGAAACTGAATGTACTGCCAATGCTTTTCATTCTTAAGCTTTATTCATAAATTGATTCATTATTTTCTATTTTAGAAATCAGGATGCAATTACCTTATTATATAGATCTTCTAGGAACACTGGTATTCGCAGTGTCGGGTGCATTGGCTGCTTCGGATAAAAATATGTACCGCGACATTTTTGGTGTAACCTTCACAGGTTTTGTTACCGCTGTAGGTGGAGGTACTCTTAGAGACATGATCCTTGGAGTTCGCCCAACCTGGGTGGTGGATGGGAATTATCTGATTGCAATAACTCTGGGTGTAATCATTGCTATTTCTTTTAAATACTATATCCTTAAATACCGCCGAACTTTTTTCCTGTTTGATACCTTAGGTATAGCACTCTATACAGTAGTAGGAGTCCAGAAGGCTTTGTTCTATGACGTTGCACCACTTGCAGCTATCATTATGGGTATGTTCTCTGCGGTCATGGGGGGTGTTATCAGAGATACCCTGATCAATGAGGTGCCTCTTATTTTCAGGAAGGAGATCTATGCTACTGCCTGTTTATCAGGGGCAGCTGTCTTTGTATTATTAAAACTGCTTAATGTTGATGATAATATGAATTCATTTATCAGTGTTGGGGTAATCATCCTGATCCGGACAATTTCAGTTAAATATCAGCTTACCCTTCCAAAAGTCGGTTCAAAAAAGTCAGCTTAAAATTTCTTCAATATCTTTTGCAGTTAAGGATTTAACAAAACTTTCTTCTGTTGTAATCAGAGATTCAGCAACTTTTCGCTTCCGGTTTTGTAAAGCAAGAATCTTTTCTTCCACTGTATCTTTAGTGATAAACTTGTAGATAAATACATTTTTATTCTGTCCGATACGATGTGTGCGGTCAATTGCCTGTTGTTCAACTGCAGGGTTCCACCATGGATCCAGTATAAATACATAATCGGCCTCTGTCAGGTTAAGTCCGACACCACCCGCCTTAATTGAGATCAGAAAGAGCTTGATATCTTTATCGGATTGAAACTTCTTCACCACTTCTCCGCGTTTGGACGTGGCTCCATCAAGGTAGGAGTACGGAACATTGGTCGAATTAAAGTATTGCCTGTATATATCCAGATGCTTCACAAACTGCGAGAATACAAGTACTTTGTGGCCTCTGGAAAGTACGTTTTCGAGCGTATGGATCACATTTTCGAATTTTCCTGAATCACCTTCATATCCATCGTCAATCATTTGTGGGTGGTTGGCGATCTGTCTCAACTTGGTGAGGCCTTGTAAAACCTGTATCTGCGATTTCTTAAATGAGCCATCCTCCAGATTTAAAAGGAGTACATTACGATATTCCGATTTGATCTTTTCATAATATTCCTTCTGTTCTTCACTCATTTGGCAATAGAAAAGGTTCTCGGTTTTTGGCGGCAATTCTGTGGCCACCTGAGTTTTGGTGCGCCGCAATACAAATGGTTTGATCAGAGCTTGTAATCTTGCAGCCTTCTCTTCATCTTTCTTCTTTTCTATAGGAATCACAAATTCAGAATAGAACAAACTCTGACTTCCTAATAGTCCGGGATTAATGAACGACATCTGGGTCCACAAATCGTTGACCGTATTCTCTACCGGAGTACCACTTAGAATTAATTTATGTTTAGATTTCAGGGCTTTAACCGCTTTGTATGATTTTGATGATGGGTTTTTTATATTCTGACTTTCATCCAGGATTATGTAATTGAAATAAAATGTCTTTAATAATTCGATATCAACCCTGCATATTCCGTATGTGGTGAAAACGATATCAAATGCCGAAAACCTTTCAATGTCTTTGTTTCGGAAACTTCCGGTATGCACATGGATTTTGAGTTTTGGGGCGAATTTCTTTGCTTCATTTAACCAGTTATAGACTAATGATGTAGGCATTATAATGAGTGAAGTGGTATGAATACCTTCCTCCTGCGTATCTTCCTTGAACTTTTGCATCAGGGCGAGAGTTTGAACAGTTTTTCCAAGCCCCATATCATCAGCAAGACAGCCTCCGAAATTGTATTTTTTTAAAAAGTGAAACCAGTTATAACCAGCTTTTTGGTATGGACGTAATATGCCATTGAATGCTTTTGGCAAATCAAATTCCTCGATTTCCTCAAAATCAGACAGTTTTTGAAGTTTTCTGTCCATGGTAACCGTTGCCAGGTCACTATTACTAAAATCATTAACTAAACCTATATGATATTTCTTTAGTCTTAGTTGTTTACCGCCTTCCGTAAATTGAAGCAGATTACTATACTGTGCAAACCATTCTTCAGGGATTACTGCAATTTCTCCGGAGGGTAACTTAAACTCCCTTATCTTATTCAGAATGTGATTTTTGAGATCGATGAAGGGAATCTGGTATGGTCCGAAATGTACAACGGCATGGATATCAAACCAGTCGTTATTTTCGCGGATCTCAAGATCTAATTTACTTCTGCCAATCACATACCGTTTTGAACCCTCAGTTTGTTCAAATAAAAAGCCTCTTTCCCCTAACTCATCATGATGTTGATTTAGCCAGTTCATCACACTGAATGAAGACGCTTCTTCATCCGGATAAGTGCTTTCCGGACTATAAACATTCATAAATAAGGAGCCTGAAGATCTTAATCCAAGCTCCTGAAGGATATTGATTTTATTCTTTTCCCAGCTTAAGGAGCGTTTGATCCTGTGAAAAATATAATCATTGTCCCTTTTTTCCATTCTGACAGTCACCCTCCTGTCGCTTCCGGCTGGGAAAACATAATCGCCATACCTGAAGTAAAGCTGAAGGACAGGGGCATCGCTTCCGGAATGAAGCAATTTCAAAATAGGAACCGCTTCAAATTTCTCTGTCCGGATCTCAAAACCTTCTGCATAAACAGAATGCTTTTCTATTAAGGGAGCAACAAACTTCTCAAAATATGTTTTTTCTGATGATTTTGGAATCGAGATATAACGTTTATTGAGAAAGGGATATAGTTTTTTACCTTCCACATCTTCTTCAAAATAATAAAGTACATCTTCAAGAAGTAGCCATGCAGGGTGATTGCAAATGATCTGCGCATCCTTAAACATAAATTCAATCCTTTGCCCCTGAAATTTAATGGTAGGAAAATATCTTGTTTCAGTAACGCTGCGCCTGAAATGAAATAATACCGAAGCGGGTTCTGAAGCGATGATCAATTTTCGCTCAACCGGCCAGCCTTCTTTACTCATTAGAAAGAGATCCCTTTCGCCTATAAGCTTTAGAGCTTCAATAAGCTTTTTTTCAATTTTTGGCCGGATGACTTCGTAGATTTTTTCGTCAAAAATTGTTCTGAAATACTCAACCGGCCGAATGGCTTTTTTATGAAAACGCTTAATGATGTGACTTTGTTCTATTTCTTCAAGCAGTTTGATCAGTTTGAGATCAGTTTCATCTAAAATGGATGAAAACTCTTCTGCTGTTGTACTGAAGAGGCGTTGATAGGTTAGGGAGAATCCCTCGTCAGAGTTTAGTTGTACAACATGAGGTTCAATGAGATAACCAAGAAATTCATGCTTGCATATAGAATATACAATTTTGCATGGTTTATCACTGTCAACTCTCAACATAGCTTGTTCGAAAAATATAAGAAAGCTGACTATTAAAAAATTCTAAATCTAAATAGAATTTTCTTTTTTACCCTAAATACCTCAACAAATATGAAATTTCAATATGGAGGCGATTATTTCGAAAATTTCATAAATAAAGGGCCTGGCGAATTCTTTTTATTGCCAATATTGAAATTGTAGGATAAAGAAATACTAAGGTTTCAATTCTCAGAACCGGTGGAACATTAGGAGTTGGAATCAAATATTAATTGCACCCAGAAAAACAAAAATAGCTGGCCCTTCTAAAAACACTTCGCTAAATGAGTTGCCATCATATTTGAAATCTACACTCAAGTCCCCACCCTTTACTTTGATCAAAGAATGTATTTTTCCGCTCAGTCCTTTTTTCTTTGCCATGCTCATTGCAACAGCTGTAACCCCTGTCCCGCATGCGTATGTTTCATCTTCAACACCTCTTTCATAGGTTCTTACGAAATAAGAATCTCCAAGATCCTCAACAAAGTTGACATTGATGCCCTGCGCTTTATAGGTTTCGTTATAACGTATGTTTTTACCATCATGATAAACATCTCTATTTTCAAGATCTTTTACAGGAAGAACATAATGAGGTGATCCGGTATTGAGTACATAGGCTTCACCATCGGGCTGGATGGATTGAACGTCAATCATTTGCAGGCTGACCCAGGTCCCTTTTTCTGAAATTTTGGCATAATGCGGACCATCGACTGCCAAAAAGTTAGTTTCATTATTAATGATTTCGAGGTGTTTTGCAAAAGCTACGATACATCTTCCTCCATTACCACACATGCTTCCTTCACGGCCATCCGCATTAAAGTAGAGCATTTCAAAGTCATAACCCTCTTTAAGTTGAAGAACCATAAGTCCGTCTGCACCAATTCCAAAATGGCGATCACAGAGCTTTTTAATTGCTTCAGGCTGATTAATTAAAGGAAACGTTTGATTTCTGTTATCTATTATGATAAAATCATTCCCGGCGCCCTGGTATTTATAAAAATTGAGATGCATATAAATAATGTCATAAAAGCCTTGTTGGCATAATAATTAAGTCTTATTGACCAAACATTTTATAAATTTCGGTATTTAAATCGGAAATGCTTTATGTTGAGCTACAGAATTAAAACCTGTATTGGATCTTTAACATTTTTTAACATAAAAAGGATACACTCCTTGCATGAATTACGTTGAAGTGGTATTAATTTTGAGTATCATTTTATATAAAAGGAAAATACTATAATGGAACATATGAAAAAGATAGGTGTAACTTTTTTAGCAGCATGTCTGGGTGGGGCGGTTGCTATAGGATCGTACAAGTTTATTGAGAGCAGGTATGGCGATGGGATGACTTTTGAAGACAAACAGAAAGTATATTTTACCAATAATCCAGGAGCAACAGTTAATTCATCCACCGGTGCTTTGGATTTTACCCAGGCTGCGGCAACGGTTACTCCGGCTGTTGTTCATATTAAAACTACCTACAATGTTGATGCTAGTCGCGGATATCAGGGTCGTGACCAGATGCAGGATATGTTTGAAGATTTCTTTGGCGGTCGTCGGCGTCAACAGGGGCCAGCTCAGGGATCTGGCTCAGGTGTTATCATTTCGGATGACGGATATATTGTAACAAATAATCACGTTGTAGATAATGCCGATAAAATTGATGTGATTCTTCCTGATAAACGTTCATTGGTTGCGAAAGTAATTGGAAAGGATGCAAATACTGACCTCGCCCTTCTTAAAATAGAGGGATCTGGTTTTCCGATCGTAAAACTTGGAAATTCTGATGATGTACGCGTTGGGGAGTGGGTTTTGGCCGTTGGTTATCCATTTGCTCTGAATACAACAGTTACTGCCGGTATTGTTAGCGCAAAAGGAAGGCAGATTGGAATTCTTGATCAGGGACTTGAGCCTGATGAAGATGGACGACCACAGGCACGTACTGCAATTGAATCATTTATTCAAACGGATGCGGCAATTAATCGTGGTAACAGTGGGGGAGCCCTTGTAAACACTAAGGGTGAATTAATTGGGGTGAATGCTGCAATAGCATCACAAAGTGGAAGTTACGAAGGATATGGTTTTGCAATTCCGATTAACCTTGCTAAAAAAGTGCTTAATGATTTCAAAGAATTCGGTTCTGTAAGGAGAGGGTATATAGGAATCAATTTTACCGGACTTGATGCAGAGCAATCCAAACGTCTTGGAGTTAATGAAATCAACGGACTTTATGTGAATGAAGTTTTGCCGGGTGGTGGTGCTGCACAGGCAGGGCTAAAAGAAGGAGATATCATTACCAAAGTTGATGGTAATCAAATTATATCCCCATCTGATCTTCAGGAACGTATTGGTCGTTTAGGCCCTGGTGATAAGGTTCAGCTTTCTTACCTGAGAGATGGAAAGACCTTAACATCAAGTGTAACACTGAAAGGTGAGGAATCTGTTAAAACAGCAAACAATTCATCAAGTGTGGTTACAAAAAATCTGGGTGCAAGCTTTGCTCCGGTATCTGAAGCTGTAAAGAAGAAATATAAAATTAGTTCCGGTGTACTGGTAACAAGCGTTAAAACCGGTGGTTTCTTTGACCAGCTTGACCTTGTTCAGGGGACAATAATTACTTCAATTAATGGACGTCCGATCAATAAAACAGAGGACATTGAAAGCGCCATTTCTGCAGGCAGAAATAATATGGCTACTGTAAATGCCATAAGTCCGGATGGAATGCAGATCAGGTATCAGTTTCAGGTGAGGTAATCATAATAGATTATATGTAAAGAAAGCCTTTTCAATTAATTGAAAAGGCTTTCTTGTTTTTAGGCCCGGTCTATCCATGCCCTGCCTCCCTGAAACCTGTATCAGCTGCTTTCAATTGTAAAGACACGAATCTGCCTGAAGATTTTGTTCTGGCTTTTGAAATATAAAATCCAATGTCAGTCATTAAAAAATTTAGATTGTTTCTAAATAGATAAAAACACTTCCTCCCCGACTTGGATCTGCGTGATTTTTAGCATATAATGATAAATTTGCTTCCTGAATAATTAATATAATTAGAACAAGGTAATGAGCAATTTCGCAAAAACGTTCTCATCCTCATTGGGGAAGAAGCTGGTGATGGCCTTAACGGGCTTATTCCTGTGTACTTTCCTGATTGTGCACTTAGTTGGGAACCTACAGTTGTTTAAAGATGATGCAGGACAGGCTTTTAATGCCTATGCCTATTTCATGACACATTTTACACCGATAAAGGTGGTTTCTTATTTGTTGTATGCCTCAATTATTATCCATGCACTTTATGCATTAATCATAAGCTTAGGTAATAAAAAGGCTCGCCCAATCGCGTATGCAGTACAGGCAGGGAATCAAAATAGTCCGTGGACCTCACGTAATATGGGAATTCTGGGCACTATTTTGCTGGTTTTCATTGTGGTTCACATGGGTGATTTCTGGTGGAAATACCATAATGCCGACTTGCCTTACGCGAAATATGAGATCAGTCTGGATAACCCGAATGATATTCAGGTTTCAGAATTACCATATGATGCGAACCGCCTCGTACATTCAGAGATAACTGATTTACAGGCCGGCAAAAGGATTGTTGTTTCTAAAGATCTTTATAAGATTGTGAATAATGCATTTCAGACCTGGTGGTACGTATTGTTATATGTAATTGCAATGGCTGCTTTGTCATTCCACCTGATCCACGGCTTCAGAAGTGCGTTCCAAACCATTGGTTGGAATAATAACCGGTATCTGCCCCTTGTTCGCTTTTTAGGTGTGTGGGTATTTGGGGTCTTGGTTCCACTTGCCTTTGCTGCAATGCCATTATATTTTTTCTTTAAATAAGATTACACAATACCCGGGAGACCGGGGTTAAAATAAATTTCTGAGATGAAATTAGATGCTAAAATACCAGAAGGCCCATTAGCCGAAAAATGGTCTAAACATAAATTCAACCTGAAGCTGGTTAATCCGGCAAATAAGAGGAAGTATACGGTAATTGTCGTGGGTACGGGTTTAGCAGGTGCTTCAGCAGCTGCATCACTCGCTGCTCTTGGCTATAATGTAAAGGCTTTTTGTTATCAGGATAGTCCACGCAGAGCACACTCGATTGCTGCTCAGGGTGGAATAAATGCTGCAAAGAATTATCAGAATGATGGTGACAGTGTGCATCGTTTGTTCTATGATACGATAAAGGGAGGTGATTACCGTGCCCGTGAAGGTAATGTGTACCGTTTGGCAGAAGTTTCTGTAAATATTATTGATCAGTGTGTGGCACAGGGTGTTCCTTTTGCAAGAGAATATGGAGGTTTGCTGGATAACCGTTCATTTGGTGGTTCACAGGTTTCGCGTACATTTTATGCCAGGGGACAAACCGGACAGCAATTATTGTTGGGGGCTTATTCAGCATTGAACCGTCAGATCAATCTTGGAAAAGTAAAAATGTTCACCCGTCACGAAATGATGGATGTAGTTAAGATTGACGGAGAAGCTAAAGGCATTGTGACCCGTGATCTTGTAACAGGTGAGATTGAAACTCATGCAGCTCATGCTGTACTTCTATGCACAGGCGGATATGGTAACGTATTTTACCTGTCTACCAATGCGATGGGATGTAACGTAACGGCTGCCTGGAAAGCACATAAGCGGGGTGCATTTTTTGCAAATCCTTGCTTTACTCAGATTCATCCAACTTGTATTCCGGTAAGTGGAGATCATCAGTCCAAACTGACGCTAATGTCTGAATCATTGCGAAATGATGGACGTGTTTGGGCACCTAAGACTGCTGAATTAGCCCAAAAGCTAAGGAGTGGTGAAATAAAAGCGACCGATTTGAAAGAAGAGGACCGCGATTATTTCCTGGAGCGTAAGTATCCTGCTTTTGGTAATCTTGTTCCGCGCGATGTGGCATCACGAAATGCCAAGGAAATGGTAGATGAGGGCCGTGGAGTTGGTGCTTCCGGTATAGCAGTTTATCTTGATTTCGCAGAAGCAATCGGTCGTTTGGGTGAAGATGCAGTTCGTGCCAGATATGGTAACCTATTTGATATGTATCAGCAGATCACTGATGAGAATCCATACAAGCAGCCGATGCGGATTTACCCCGCTGTGCACTATACTATGGGTGGTCTTTGGGTTGATTATAATCTTCAGACAACTGTAAAGGGACTTTATTGCCTGGGAGAAGCAAATTTTTCAGATCATGGTGCTAACCGTTTGGGAGCATCTGCCCTGATGCAGGGACTTGCTGATGGATATTTTGTTATTCCATATACTTTGGGTGATTATTTGGCTACTATTGGCCCGAAAGCGGTTGATCTGAAGCATCCTTCTTTTGAAGAGGCTAAAAAGAACGTTATCGATAGAGTAAATCAGTTATTGTCATTAAAAGGAACCAAAACAGTCAACGAGTATCACCGTGAATTGGGTCATATCATGTGGGAATACTGCGGAATGGCGCGTACTGAGGAAGGTTTAATCAAGGCAAAGGCGATGATTCGTGAGCTTCGTGCAGATTTCTGGAAAAATGCAAGGGTTTCAGGTACAAATAATGAATTCAATCAGAGCCTTGAAAACGCTGGCCGAGTGGCCGATTTCCTTGAACTGGGAGAATTAATGATTGACGATGCATTGGACAGAAAAGAATCATGCGGTGGTCACTTCCGTTTAGAAAGTCAGACCGAAGAGGGTGAAGCTTTGCGCGATGACGAAAATTACGCCTACGCTGCGGCCTGGGAATATCAAGGAGATAACCAACCAGAGGTTTTGCATAAGGAAGAGCTGGTTTTCGAGAATGTTAAATTATCACAGAGAAGTTATAAATAGTACAAAGTACTTAGTACATAGTATTTAGAAATCCTAAAATTATGTATGGGTCAAAATATAATCAGATCAGAGTCTAAGTACTAAATACTACATACTAAATACTTAATAGAATGAGTAAAAATATGAATTTGACGTTAAAGGTTTGGCGTCAGAAAAATGCCGATACTAAGGGTAAATTCGTTACTTATCAGGCAGATCATGTATCTCCGGATATGTCATTCCTGGAAATGCTTGACGTTGTCAATGAGGATCTGACCAAGAAAGGCGATGACCCGATTCATTTTGATCATGATTGCCGCGAAGGTATTTGTGGTGCCTGTTCACTTCATATCAACGGTAGACCCCATGGTCCGAAGCACGGAATTACCACCTGCCAGTTACATATGCGCTCTTTCAATGATAAAGATACCGTAGTAATTGAGCCATGGCGTGCTGAAGCATTTCCTGTTATCAGGGATCTTGCAGTGGATCGCAGTGCTTTTGATCGTATTCAATCTGCAGGCGGCTTCGTTTCTGTAAATACAGGCGGCGTTCCTGATGCTAATGCGATCCCAATTCCGAAGGTTATTGCTGATGAGGCATTTAACTCTGCAACCTGCATTGGATGTGGAGCCTGTGTTGCAGCATGTAAAAATGCTTCTGCAATGCTGTTCGTTTCAGCAAAAGTTTCACAGTTAGCTTTACTACCACAAGGTCAGCCGGAGCGTTATCGCAGAGTCCAGGCCATGGTTGCACAAATGGATGCCGAAGGTTTTGGAAGTTGTACCAATACAGGTGCTTGTGAAGCTGAATGCCCGAAAGAAATTTCAATAACCAATATCGCAAGAATGAACCGCGATTATTTTACTGCTAAATTAATTAAGCAGGAAGAAGTTTAAGAATTTCCAATAATAAATAATTGGCTCAAATGCGATATCGCGTTTGAGCTTTTTTGTTTGGAGCAATTACGAATTATCAATTACGAATTATTAATTACGAATTACGGGTTATCGATTACGAATTATTAATTACGAATTATCAATTACGGATTACGCATTCTCTGAAACAATTGAGTAATCATTACCCAGATTTTCATCATTACCAATAAGTTCCGAATTAAGCAGCCTTTAATCTCACTACTAAATACTCACTACTCAATACTAAATACTCACTACTCATTTGAGTATCCCGTTCCCCATTCGGGAAAAATTATCCCATATAATTTCCTCATTTTTGGCTAAAATCCCTCTTTTTAGGTCTTCTGGCACTTGGTCTGCTATTTGTCTATGTAGTATCAAACATTGATAAAAATTAAAACAGACATAAACAAAATCATGAAAAAAGTAATCATCACCTTCGCATTAATCGCAGTATCATTATTAAGTACCAAATCATTTGCACAGACAGCAAATTTGAACATCACTATTTCTGATGTCCTTTCATTCAGTGTAACTCAGCCGG
>CAYJAM010000010.1:0-9847 GCA_964367725.1 uncultured Sphingobacterium sp.
CAAGCTATATTGTGAATGAACATTCAAGTACATGGCTCAGAGATTGATGTCGATGCTGGAGGCCAGTTTTACAGCCTTCTCTCCAAACCTGTTCCGGATGCGGTCCATGGCCTGATAAAGTTTATACTGTTCTTCCGAAGCGCCGTAAAGGCTTATTTGTTCATGCCCGCTTACCAGTTGCGAAAGTTTAACTCCAACAAGGCGAATCAGCATACGCCGGTTGTATAAGGTATCGAAGAGTTCCTTTGCCTTGTCAATCAGGAAGGAATCCAGTGAGGTATAAGGAATTTTTGCCTGCCGGGTATGTGTTTCGAAATTGGAGTAGCGGATGGTTACGGTGATACAGGCAGCCAGTTTTTGCTGTGATCTGAGCTGAAAGCAAAGATCCATGACCATGGAACTGAGTAATTGTTTGATCTTCCGGGTATCAATGCTGTCGTTCTCAAAAGTACTTTGTGTTCCGATCGATTTTTGCTCACGGTAAGGCAGTACCGGCGAATTGTCGATGCCATGCGCTTTTTGCCATAGACTTGTGCCATTATTCCCCAATACTCTGAATAGTTGTTCCTGCGGGATCTGAGCCAGTGTATAGATATACCGCACTCCCATTTCACTCAGCCTGATATAAGTTGCCTGCCCCAGGCCGGGAATCTTTTTAATGGACAGGGGGTTTAAAAAAGGCTGAACCTCATCTTTCGAAACCTGCCGCTCTCCGTTTGGCTTACACTCATTGGTAGCAATTTTTGAAACCGTTTTGTTGACCGACAGACCGAAGGAAAGGGGAAGCCCGGTCTCCTTCATTACATACAGCCGCAGTTCGTGGGCAAATTTCATGCAGCCATAAAAGCGATCCATTCCGGTCATGTCGATGTAGTGCTCATCAATAGAAGCCTTTTCAAGCAAAGGAACCCGCTCCTGCAGAATATCGGTTACTATATGCGAATACTTGCTGTACTCATCCATATTGCCACGAATAAAGATGGCATGCGGACACAATTGCCTGGCCATTCGCGATGGCATAGCAGAGTGGATCCCGAATTTTCGCGCCTCATAACTGCAGGATGCGACCACCCCGCGATCGGAACTGCCTCCGATAATCACCGGTTTCCCGATCAGGGAAGAGTTCTTCAGGAGCTCTACGGATACAAAAAATGCATCCTGATCAATATGAATGATGTGCGTGTCTTTTGACATAATTTATTTGCGGGGAAACAAATTTATGCTAAAATTTTTAGTAAAATGGAAAATAGTTTGACAATTTGTCGATGAGATGATTTGTCGATTTGTCGATGAGAGCAATTAGCAAATTAGCAAATGAGATAATTAGCAAATTAGCAAATGGGGAGTAGGAAATAGGAAATGGGAAATAAGGAATGGATACTGGAGTTTGAATGGAACACTGAATTTACTAACCAACCAACCAACTAACCAACCATGTACCGTCATCTCGATGAGCGAAACTGATTTTTAGTTTATACGGATTTTTCCGCGAAGAGAGATCTATTGCATGAGGAAATGGGAAATAGGAAATGGAGTTTGAATGGAACACTGAATTTACTAACCAACCAACCAACCAACTAACCAACCAACTAATTTCAAAATAAATTAGGTACAAAAGAAAAAATGATTTATAATTGTCTACTAAATCCATAGGATTTATATTAATTATTGAAAATATTAAATTTAGCATTAACAATAGATCATAAAAGAAATTGAACGACGTAAAAGTAAGGGGAGTTTCCCAGGAAAAACACTGGAAGAAGATTGCATATTTATCATTATTCAGTCTGGCAATACTCTTTGTTGTCTATGCAGTTTATTCCCATGTTTCTTACCCTGCTGTTCTCAATTTGGGTAAAGAACTGTCGGCGCAAATTGATGATAAATTTTTATGGATGTTGCTTGTAGGCTTTTTAGCCCAGATGGTTGACGGTGCTTTGGGTATGGGTTATGGCGTAGTATCAACAACGCTTTTATTATCGGGGGGAATGAACCCGGCAGTAATTTCCGGAAGTATTCATACGGCAGAGATGTTTTCAAGCGGAGCATCGGGCTTTAGCCATTATCGTTTTGGCAATGTGAACATGAAGCTGTTTAAAACGCTACTCATCCCGGGGGTTTTAGGGGCAATAGTCGGGGCCGTATTCCTGGCTTATGCCGGAGAAAATTACGGTCAGATTATCCGGCCTGTAATCTCGGTATATACAATGATTCTTGGAATCAGAATATTGACAAATGCATTCAAGGAGAAACAAAAAGCTCAAAAAGTTAAGCGTGCCGGATTACTTGCAGGTGCGGGAGGGTTTCTTGATTCTTTTGGAGGAGGGGGCTGGGGACCTCTGGTCACCAGTACACTTATTTCAAAGGGAAGGACTCCTAAATATGTGATCGGTTCAGTCAGTTTAACTGAGTTCTTTGTAACCATGGCAAGTGCACTAACCTTTTTTGTTATTCTGGGAGTGAGTCATTGGCAAACCATTCTTGGATTAATTATAGGAGGTGTTATCGCCGCACCTATTGCCGCAAGGTTTGCAGGTAAATTGCCACTTAAAAAAATGTTTATCGGTGTCGGTGTGATCGTAATTATTTCAAGCCTGCGGATTATCTGGAATTCTATTGATAAGTTTTTTTGAGGGAGGGAATAGGAAATGGGGAATAGGAAATGGGGAATAGGAAATAGGGAATTGGGAATAGGAAATAGGAAAGGGAATTTGAATAATCTCGGATTTTACTAACCAACCAACCAACTAACCAACTAACCAACCAATCAACCAACTAAATTTCCCTCCCTTAATCCGGTTTTTATAAATACTTTTAATTTATAAAAACAAGGATGGTAAAAATAGCAATTATAGGAGGCGGTTTTTCAGGGACAATGACCGGTGTTCATTTAATTGAAAATGCAAATACTCCGCTCGAGATTAAGCTCATTAATGAAACGGAGGTTCTGAATACCGGAATTGCCTATAATCCCTATTCAAAAAAAGCCCTTTTAAATGTAGTTAGTTCGAGAATGAGTGCATTTGCTTCTGATCCCGATCATTTCCTGAACTGGCTGATGCAGAGGGACCATTTCAGGGATAAAGACAGGACATTAATAGCCAATTCCTTCTTACCCAGATACATTTATGGTGAATATTTAAAAGATATTTGGAAGGATGCACTAAAACTGGCAGAGAGTAAGAAGATACAAGTCGATGTCATCAGCTCATCAGTAAAGGATCTGATACTTTTAAAGGATTCCATCGATATTGAATTAAAGGATAAATCCAAATTATCGGCCGATTATGCTATAATTGCCAGTGGTAACCATTTGCCCGGAAATCCTACTATTAAAAGCTCATTTTTTACCAGAAGCGCAAATTATTTTCAAAATCCATGGGATATTCGCTCGGTTTCGGGAATTAATTCGAAGGAACCGGTGCTCATTATCGGGAATGGTCTCACCATGGTTGATACAGTAATCGGATTGCTCGAAAATGGTTTTCAGGGACAGATTGTATCAATATCTCCAAACGGCTTCAATATTCTGCCTCACCGGCATAATGGATTATCCTATACCAAACTTGTTGAGGAAATAGGGGATAGGACAAGCCTCTTTGATCTCGTTAAACTGTTCAATAAACACATGAAACTGATCAGGGAGTATGGATTATCTGCAGAACCACTGATTGACTCATTACGGCCACTTACCCAAACCATTTGGAAAAGATTGACGATGGATGAGAAACGTATTTTTATGTCGAGACTCAGGCATCTCTGGGGTGTTGCCAGGCATAGGATTCCCCTGCATATCCATGATAAATTGCAGCAGCTTAGAATCGAAGGTCGCCTCCATATAGTTTCTGGTAAACTTCTGGATATTATTGAGAATGAAGGTAATATTATGGTCCTGTATTATGACAAGAAGGAAAAGCAAACTGTCCACTTAGTTGTATCGAGAGTTATTAATTGTACGGGGCCTCAAACAGATCTTCTAAAGCTGGAGGACAACTACTTAAAGAATGCCTTGTTGAAGGGAATCATTTGTCAGGATGAACTGAAACTGGGAATCAATGCCGACCCCGATACTTTTGAAGCCCTTGATCCTGCAGGCCAAATCCAATCCGGCTTGTATGTGATGGGCTCAAATCTCAAGGGTGTATTATGGGAAAGTACAGCGGTATCTGAATTAAGGGTTCAGGCTGAGAAGATTGCGGAAGATATTAGTGGGAAAATACATCAGGGTATCGAGTAGCAAGTATCAGGTATAAAGTTGCAGCACTTTTTAAAGACAGCAAATATGGGATGCCTTTTGCAGGTATCTGATTATTTATTATTTTTAGTATTAAAATCGGAGAAATATGCTAAGTAAAACCAAAATTTTATTCTCAGGACTATCAATGATTTTGATGGTTTGTCTGACAGCATTTGTGCCTGATACCCGGAATGCTGAAGAATCGATTAATGGTGCCTGGAAAACCCAACAGAGCACTTTAGAGCAGGTTTTACTATTCTCAGACGGGTATTTTATGCATACGATTTTTGATCGGGTGAATAAGCAGTTCATTCAAAGCAGGGGAGGAACCTATACCTTTTCAGGTAAAGATTTAATAGCCAAAATTGAATTTCATACCCTTGATAAGGAGCAGATCGGTCAATCGGTTACATACAGCTTTTCTGTAAATAAGAATAAGCTAAGTAGTGATATCAGTGGCAAAAAAGCTATATGGGATATACTCGACAAAGGAGAAGGTGAGATGGCGGGTACCTGGCGTATGTCAGGACGTAAGACTGATGGGAAGATCGTAATGAGTCCCCCAAGAGCACGAAAAACCCTTAAAGTTCTTACCGGAACGAAATTTCAATGGGCAGCAATCAATGCTGAAACGAAAGAGTTTTTTGGTACTGGCGGAGGCTCATATACATTCGTTAATGGGAAGTATACCGAAAATATTGAATTCTTTTCCCGGGATAACAGCAGAGTAGGTGCCTCCCTTTCTTTTGACGGTAAATTAGTTGATGGAAACTGGCATCATTCAGGACTTAGTTCTACCGGAAATCCGATTTATGAGGTATGGTCAAAAGAACTGAATCAATAGGTTTTTTCTTCCACCATGCTTTTCTTAAGCCCTTTTCCTTAAAATAGGTTCTGGTAATTTTCAGGAGCAATTAATATTTTGCTCCTGAAAACAAATCTTTCAATTTACAATAAGCGCCTGCTGCGGTGGCATAGGTATAACTCGCGACTGCATTTTTTAAACTTTCCCGTTTTTTGAATTCCCAGATATCACTCTTCCATTTTGGGAAATTAATAGCATTGATCTGATCAAATACCACAGAAATATTTGTTGTCACCGAAAGGGCTGTATGCCATGTTCCACGGGGGATGAATAAGGTTTCACCTGGAAGAATTGTTCCTTTAACCGGTGTCGCGTCCTTGAATTTAGGATGTATTGTATAGTCTGGATTAAAAATATTAACCAAAGAGACATATGGATTTTTAGGATCAGGATAAAGCATTTCATCCTGCCCCTGAGGGAAAATAGTAATTTGTTTTTCTCCATATACCTGGGTTATCCAGGCATTGGTATAATATTGGTCAATGTGTGCAAAGGGAAACTGACAACCTAAACCACCGATAAATAATTCGAGACTATTCCCAAGTTTGCCCGGTGGGAATACCTTTTCTTCGAACCAGTTAGGTTTTGCATAACCCATATTATGCGGCTGAATTAAGGGGAGTAATTCAGGTAATTGAGTCCTGATTTCGAAAATTGCTGGATACGGGGCCGGGTTTTCGGGCGTGCTTACTGCAACCCGGTCTAGAATCTCTTCAATGGTGTATTCTTTGTACTTAATGCTTGTACTCCGGTCGCTAAAATGTTCTCTCAGATACTCGGGAGTAATCAAGCCTTGAGCCTTCCAGCCTTTTGATGCATTTTTTAAAATTAGCGGTACCCTGGGTTTATAGTGTTCCTCCATAAACTCTTCGTAAGATATTTCCGACTTTTTCTGGATAGTCATTGATTTTTGAATTAAATGAGTGTAATACTTATCATTTCAATCATGTTTCAACTTAGGTATTAGAATTCAAAATTTAAATAATTTATTTTTTTTTCAGTCTGGCAGGCGATACTACCCATATATTCTTGATCAATATTAAAACTTTTCAGTTGCCAGTTCCCATTTAATCCGATTAGTTCTTCATTAATAGTATGCCAACCATCAAGGGAGGGAATTTCCCTTAAATCATCATCCAGTCCTTTGGAATCTGCTTTGCAGATGGCTTCTTTGCGGGTCCATAGCCTGAAAAAAAACTCCCGGCTATCAGCCATTTGTTCAATAGAATTAATTTCCTGCTCACTGAAACTATGTTTAAGGATGTCAGAATACTTGAAGCTGGTTTCAATTCGCTCAATGTCAACGCCTATCTCCGTATCCGAAATGGCAATTAGAATCAACTCTCCCGAATGTGATACATTAAACCGGATTTTGTTTAATTCTGATCTTATCTCTGGTTTTTTATTTTTACCGGTGATAAATTCGATCTCTGATGGTGGAATGTCAGTATATCTGCTGAGCAGAATTCTCAATGCTGCTCTTCTGCAGACAAAAGAAGCCTGGTCTTTGGAATGAAGAAAACGGTTTGCTTTTATGAGTTCATCCTTAGTAAGGATGTATTCTGGGGTTAGGCTGAAGTCACTCACATTGATTTTCCAGATATTGACATCTTTTAATGGGGGGTAAATTATTCCTTTTTGCCAAACTGGGTTGAAGTGCTCGCAAAAAATCAATGTGCTTGACATGTCTGAGTTAAAGTTCCCTCTTTTTTAGTGAAGACTCATCAAGACATTTCTGAAGAATTTCTGCAAATTCCTTATCATTTGGCGGAGCAAAAATATAATTATGCTCTCCGGGTATTTCATGTATCCTGATTCCCTTTAGTGCAAATGGCTTCCAGCCGAGATACTCAAAATCATCCATGTAGAAAGTTCGTTTTTTAGCCCTGAAAAGCTCAATAGAGCCATTATATGGAGTAAATACATATTTTTCCCATGCTTCTACATTCTTTACATCGATATTATTGGCATATCCGAAAAATCCTACCTGATTTTGATCCTGACCATATTTCAGTTTCCAATAAAGTTGGATGAACCTGCGTTTAATTGCTTCAGTTTTATATTCAATTGTTCGTTTAGGGTCTTCACTGAATAAGGTAAATGTGTAGAGCAATTGTTTACTGAGGTACCTCGTTTTATTGAATAATTTTGTAAGTGTAGAATCGTATCGGTCAGACTGGTAAGCATAGGTATCAAACATGGCAAGCATTTTTACTTCTTTGCCCATAGCCTTAAACTGTTTTGCCATTTCAAATGCAATGATCCCACCGAAAGAAAAACCTGCAATAGCATAAGGTCCTTTTGGATTATGATTTACTATTTCTGATATATAATAAGCAGCCATATCCTCGATTTTTTCCAGAGGTTGGTCGATCCCGTTTAGTCCTTTGGCCTGTAAACCATATACCGGTTGATCAGGATCCATGTTTTTGGCCAGAGTATTAAAAAAAAGCACATTCAGTCCGGCTCCATGAACAATGTAAAGCGGCATTTTATTCCCATGAGGTTTGATGGCAACTAATGAGTCCCAGGTTATGGATTTTGCATCCATTTCGAGCATTAATGCCATCGATTCTACGGTACTGTGTTCAAACAAGCTAGCCAAAGGCAGGCGTTTTCCAGTCTCTTTCTCAAGTTGATTGAGAACCTGAATAGCCATCAGGGAATGTCCACCCAATTCAAAAAAATCATCATAAACTCCCACAGCATCAAGCCCCAGATGTTCAGCCCAGATCTGTGCGACAAGACCCTCAACATCCGTTCTGGGTGGAACGTAGCCTATTTTGGAGTCTTGATGGGTATTAAGCTTATCTTTTTGTAAGTCAGATTCAATTTCCTGTCCGTGATTTCCGATGTTAACTTTAGCAAGATCATACTGTTTAGCGAAATCCGTAAGCCCTGAGATCTTGAACAAGCTTGTAACTGGTAATTTAACTCCGGTCTCTTTTTCAAGGCGTATCATTACCTGAACGGCCAATAGGGAATGTCCACCCAAATCAAAGAAGTCGTCATTTAAGCCAATAGAATCAATAGCCAGGACATCCTTCCAAACCTCTGCTACCAATTTCTCTGTTTCGGTCTTAGGTAATTCAGGCTTTTTGTTTTCCTTAAGGCCCTCATTAGGCTTGGGAAGTGATTTTCTGTCAATTTTTCCATTTGGGAGTAATGGAAATGAACTAAGAATGACAAAATCGCCGGGAACCATGTATGATGGCAATAACTCCTTAATACCTTGTTTCCAGGATGTTAACTGAGATAAATCCAGATTATTAGCCTCTGCATCAGGAATAATATAAGCTACCAGCCTTTGATCTCCCGGACGGTCTTCTCTGGCAATTACTAAAGATTCTTTAACATTGTCCTGTTCATTCAGGGCTTCCTCAATAGCACCTAATTCAATTCGATATCCTCTTATTTTAACCTGATTGTCGACCCTTCCAAAACACTGCACTTCTCCATTATCGAGAAATTTACCCAGATCGCCGCTGCGATAGATTCTACCTGATATTTCAGGTGATATAGGATTTTGAACAAAACTTTTTGCCGTTAGTTCAGGTTTATTCAGATAAGCTCTTGCAAGTCCGGCACCACCAATATAAATTTCTCCTGTGCGTCCTGCAGGCAATGGTCTCAGGTGCTGATCGAGAATGTAGATCTGTGTATTGTCAATCGGATGTCCTATACTGATCTGTGAATCAGTATCTTTAATCTGTTTTACCGCAGACCAAATTGTTGTCTCAGTAGGGCCATACATATTCCATAGCGACGAACATCGGATCAGTAATGCTTCTGCGAGGTCTTTACTGAGCGCCTCCCCGCCGCAGAGTGCTTTGAGTTCAATCGGTTCGTTCCAATTGCTTTCTACCATCATTCGCCAGGTGGATGGTGTTGCCTGCATGATACTGACTTTCTCAGTTCTGACCAGGTCAAGGAGTTCCCGGGCATCTTTTGCTAATTCAGCATCAGTGATGAGGAGCTCTGCACCGCTGATTAGTGGGAGATATAATTCGAGTCCGGAGATATCAAAGGAAATAGTAGTTACCGCCAGTAGCTTATCCTGAGCAGAAATTCCAGGCTCTTTCTGCATGCTGCATAAAAAGTTACAAAGGCTATGGTGCTCTATGGCTATACCTTTAGGAATACCGGTTGACCCGGATGTATAAATGACGTAAGCAAGGTCAGTTCCCTTAACCTCTATGGCTGGATCGTGGGAAGGGTAATTAATTAGCTCGGGATAAATTTCTTCAAGTATGATCTCTTGTGTTCCCTCTCTGGTAAACTGACCTTTATATTTTTGAGAACTGACTAACACACTGGCTCCAGAATCTTCAAGCATATACTCAATCCGCTTGTGCGGGTATTCCGGATCTACAGGAACATAGGCTGCTCCTGTTTTCATAATAGCCAGCAAACTTACCAGGAGTTCAGCAGAACGGTCAACTGCCAACGCAACTGTATCCCCCGGAAAAACCTTCTTTTCAACCAAATAATGTGCAAGCTGATTAGCTTTCTCATTCAGCTCCCTGTAAGTGGTGGCATTATCCTTGTATTTTACAGCAATTTTATCGGGGTGTTTTCCGGCATTTTCTGAAACAAACTGAAAGATTGGTTTATCTGCAGGATAGTATACCTGAGTCTCGTTCCATCCGGCAATTTTTTTAAGAAGATCAGCTTGGTCACCAGCAAGAATGTCTTTTAACTTTATCTGAGGATTCTGAGTAAGGGTATTTAGCAGAGAATCAAAT
>CAYJAM010000010.1:9857-19233 GCA_964367725.1 uncultured Sphingobacterium sp.
CGTAATGAATTTATTCGTATGGGGATTGAGGCTCAAATTGATCCATCATTTTTTTGATGGTTTCTTCTTTAAACAACTGAGTGTTATAAGTCCACTCTAATTTAAAATCTTCTTCTTCAATTGTTGCATTGATAAAGAGCTCGAAATTTTCATAATCTCTTTTATTGGAGATGACTTTAGTTGTTAATCCTTCCAGATGCAACATTCCACCTAAACCCTGATCAAGACTGAATACAGCAGAAACTAATGGAGCCCTCGATGGGTCACGGGGGATATTCAGGTTCTTCAGCAGGCTGCCAAAGGTGAACTGCTGATGATCATATGCATCAAGCGTTGCGAATTTCCTTTCTTTAAGATACTGTGTGAAAGTCAATTCATCCTTTAGCCTGCATCTGATTGGAAGCAGATTGATACAATGCCCCATTAGGTGGTAATTATCAGTAATCGCCTGGCCGGCCGAAGGAAGTCCTAAAACGATATCATCCTGCCCACTCAGTTTATAGAGTAAAATCTCAAATACGGCCCGAAGGGTAATTGCCAGGCTTGAGCTCTGTTTATTACTAAAGGCTTTTATCTCATTGAATAAATCCTTGTCCAGAATGGTATCTAAACGACTGCTTTTATTGGTTTTAACGGCTGGCCTTGAGAAATCTGTTGGCAATTCGAGTACAGGTACGCTATCTTTAAACTGGTCTATCCAAAATTGTTCAATTTGATTGTATTCCTTGCTTTGTGAGAACTTCTTTTGGTCAAGGGCATATTGGGTAAACGAATTTGATTCGGGTAATCCGGAAGGTATATCTTTAATACGTGCCGAATATAATTTCCCTAATTCATCCAGGAAAATTCCCATAGACCATCCGTCACAGATGATATGGTGGGCAGTAAATATCAGTAAATGGCTATTGTTTTCAAGTTTGAATAAAGATAGTTTGTACAGGGGCCCAATATGAAGGTTGAAGACGGTATTGACTTCAGACTTTATGAAAATTGCTATAAAGTCTTTCTTGTAAACATCATCTTTATTGCTCAGGTCCTCAAAATAGAGGTTTAGTAATTGTTTAGAAGAGATACATATCTGAGAAGCATCTGATGTAAATACCGATCTTAGTGAATCATGCCTTTCGATAAGTTCATTTAGACTTGACTCAAGAAAAGTTCGGATAAGCGGACCAGTAATCTCGAGGCTAACTGAAAGATTATAGGCCCGGCTTGCTTCATCACCACCCAAAATACAGGAAACCAAAATCTCCTTTTGAGATTCTGTTGCAGGTACAAAGACCTTTTCCGGGTTTAACTGAGCGTCGTTTCTTGCAATATTATTCATAAAGAGGCCTCTGAGAACAGAGGGGCAAACTCTTCTAAAGTAGTAAATTTAAACAAACTTGTCAAAGGTAATCTTAAACCTGTCTCTTTCTCCATTCTGATCATAACCTGTACGGCAATAAGTGAATGACCGCCTAGTTCGAAGAAATCATCATGCAAACCAACCGAATCTAGTCCTAAAGTCTCAGCCCATACTCTTGCTACCAGTTTTTCGGTGGCTGTTCGAGGCATAGCCTTTTCCTGGTTTACCTGGGTCTTCTCCTCAGGTTTAGGTAATGCCTTTCTGTTGGTCTTGCCATTAGGAAGTAATGGGAGTTTTTTCAGCAGCACAAATTCAGCAGGTATCATTTGGGCAGGGAGCAATTCTTTCAGACCTTCTTTCCACTCGATTAGTTGTTCTGTGTTGGCAGTAAGGTCTCCTGAATAAGGATCTCTGGCATAATCAAAGGCTGAATCAAGATTTGAATTAAGAATCTCACCAGCTTCCGGAAGCATGTTTTGTTGCTCAATGGGAACAAATATTACTTCAAAACAACCAACTGAACCATCGCAGGTCCAGCGCACATGACTTTCAAAGCCCAATTCGGATCCCAATTCCCAGAAGGGATGTGGGTTCAGACCCTGCTGATTTGAAGTCAGTAAGGTTTTGACTTCTTTTACCGATGCATCATCATTAATACTGCTTAGGATTTGCTGAAGGGCATAGTCCTCCATCGTTCTGGTATTGAATACTTTATGTAGATGAACAACTTTTTCCGGGTATTTCTTTAATTCATTTTTGACCCATTCTTCATTATTTTCAGCCTTCCATTGGATTCTATTATCAGCTTTTATACTTGTAGGACCGGCATTGATATAAAGCCAGATATCATAATGGTATTTGGTAGTTTCATTGATATGTTTTCCTTCTCTTAACTGTACATTCACCCCGCTTATTTCAGGAATCAGTTCATTTAGTTTATAGAAGAATCCCGGATCTGCAACCAGCTCATCTTCAAGCTTTACCCGGCGATCACAAATTTTTTTGAAGTCAGAAATTTTCAGGTTTTCGTCGGTTCTGTTTAACTGGTCATAAGCATGATACATTGGCAAAGTACTTTTCCCCTGCATATCCCCGATGTATATGCAACCACCATTTTTTATTGCTCTGGATGCCTCTTTTATCACCTTCACCAGATATGATGCATCCGGAAAATATTGAACAACGCCATTAATGATCACCAAATCCAATGAACCATTATTCACAAAGGAGAAATCATCAGCCGGAGCTGTTATTGCGACTACGTTTTTATATTTTTCAGGTTCAGCACTCAGTTTTTCCTTTAGTTTATCTATAGCGGTTTCTGCATAATCTGTGGCGATGAATTTTTCGGCATAAGGTGCAAGTTCGAATACCAACTGACCGGCACCGCAACCCAGTTCCATGACTGTTTTAGCATTAATTGCTTTGATGCGGTCTACCGATTGTTTCAGCCATTCTTCAACTTCCTCGCGGATATCAGTTCTACCACTGATTTCCTGTGCCACAGCAATATCAAGCTGCTGTTCCCCAATACTTAGCTCACTTTCAGATTGAATCCCACGTTTATAAAGATCTTCCCATCTTTCCTGCCAAGATGGTGCTTTATTAGTCCCTTCGGCATGTTCAGGTACGATATAAGCTACCAGGCGTTTATCCCCCGGGTGATCTTCCCTTGCAATCACAACAGCCTCTTTTATTGATTTTTGCATTAAAAGCGATTCCTCAATTGCTCCAAGTTCGATGCGATGCCCCCTGATCTTAACCTGATTATCTATCCTTCCAAGACATTGGATATCACCCTCTGCTGTGTACCTGCCAAGATCACCCGTACGGTACATTTTTTTATCGGACTGATCTGTAAATGGATCCTTAACAAAAGCTGCCGCTGTTAGCTCCGGATTATTCAGATAAGCTCTGGCAAGTCCATCACCGGCAATATAGATCTCGCCGCTTCCACCTTTTCGCACAGGTTTAAGGTACTGATCGAGTAGATATACCTGTGTGTTTGCTATCGGTCTGCCGATGCTTATCTCCTGATCAAAATTGATGATCTGTTTTAGCGTAGACCAGATAGTGGTTTCTGTCGGTCCATACATATTCCAAAGGGAGCTGCATTTTTCCTTCAGGCTTCCGGCAAGGTCCCGGGATAAGGCTTCACCGCCACAAAGTACTTTTATGTTGATAGCTTCATTCCATCCGGCATCAAGTATCATTCGCCAGGAGGAAGGGGTTGCCTGCATGATGCTGATCTTTTCATTCCTGATCAGATCAAGCAGAAGCCGGCCATCCTTCACTGATTCTGAATCGGCTACAACTAATTCAGCACCACTGATAAGTGGCAGATAAAGTTCGAGTCCGGCTATGTCAAAAGAAATAGTGGTGACTGCCAGAAGGCGGTCCTCAGGACTGATACCCGGTACTTTCTGCATGCTGAGCAGGAAATTTACCAAACTATGATGTTCAATTTGGGTTCCTTTTGGTTTGCCGGATGAGCCGGATGTATAAATTACATAAGCAAGGTCAGAACCATTTACAGCTACATTCGGGTCTTCTTGAGAACATTCCTCTAGTTCATTCTCCAAATCCTCAAGAATTAATTCCTGGCTTTCGGAAGAAAATTTATTTTGATATGCTCTGGATGTCAGTAAAATCTTAGCTGAAGAATCCTCCAGCATATATTCAATTTGTTTTTTAGGATAGGCAGGATCAAGTGGTACATAGGCTGCACCTGATTTCATGATGGCGATCAGGCTGATGATCAGTTCTTCAGACCGATCGAGTGCCAGTGCAATTCTTTCGCCTTTTTGAATTCCCTGTTTGATCAGGAAATGAGCCAAACGGTTTGATCTTTCGTTTAATTCCTGATAGTTAATATTTTTATTTCTGAACTTAACTGCATTTTTATGCGGATACTCACTGACTTTTTGATTGATTAGTTCATGTAAAGAGCTTTCTTTTGGATACTTTACATCAGTATTATTCCATTCAAAAGCATTTTTTGATCCGCTGGTATCAATATCCCTGATCTTTATTTCCGGATTTTGAGTAACCTGTTGAAGCAGCCTGGTAAAATCTTCCATCATTCCCCTGATGGTTTCGGCACTGAATAGTTGGGTATTATATGACCATTCAAGGATTAGTGAATCGCCTGACCCACTTGCATTCAGGAATATTTCAAAATTCTCATATTCTCTTTTGTTAATGATAAGCTCATGCTTTATCCCTTCGAATTTTACACCTTCATTAAGCCCGATATCAATATTAAATACTATTGGGATAAGGGGGACACGTGAGGAATCCCGGCTGATATTCAGCTTTTTAAGCAGGCTTCCGAAAGTATATTGCTGATTTTCATAAGCATCGAATATTGCTGGTTTTCTGACTTTCAGGAATTCCATGAAAGTAAAATCGCCATTATGATGACTTTTGAGTGGGAGCATATTAACGCAGTGCCCAACCAGACCGTTGTAGCCTTCTTCCGACTGTCCGGCAGATGGAACACCCAGAATTATATCACTTTGTCCGGATATACGGTGAAGGAACACTTCAAAAGCAACCAGCATACTGCTTACAAAGCTGCACCCTGCTTTCGCCCCCATTTTTTTTACCGCATTGATCAGATCAGGCTTTAATTCAAAATCATCACGATGGCTTTTGTAAGTTCTGAATTCAGGGCGTGGAAAATCGGTCGGGATATCCAGTTCGGGTACATCACCCATGAACTGCTTTAACCAGAAGGATTCAATCGATTTATATTCTGCACTTTGCTGGAATGCCCTTTGCTTTACCGCATAATCTGCAAAGGCAGGTGCAGCAGGTAATGGTGCAGTTTCAGATTTTAAACTGGCAGAATACAATTTTCCCAGATCCTGCATGATGATGCTGATCGACCAGCCATCGCAGATGATGTGATGACTTGAAAGAGTCAGATGATGTTTATCTTCTGCAAGTTTAAAGAGCTTAACCCTGAATAAGGGACCTGTTAGCAGGTCGAAAGATGTCTTTGCATCTTCAACAAGAAACTGATCTATTAAATCTTTTTGACGATCATGATCAGTAGTGTCGCTGATGTCCTGAAAATTATATTGAAGCTTAGCTTCTGAAAAAATACATAATTGTTTGCCATCTGCACTGAAACCTGATCGTAGCGCATCATGTCTTTTAAAAAGATCATGTAATGATTTTTCAATTGAAGGATAATTCAGTTCACCCTGAAGGATAAGTGAAACCGACTCATTATACGAACGGTTTGCCTCTTCACCTCCAATCAGGCATGAAGCCCAAATTTCGGCCTGAGGTTCTGTAGCCGGAACAACATTCTCGATTTCTGGACCCGCAAAGGGATCAAATTCAACAGGTTGGAAGTTGTAGTCCGAATCTTGCATTTTATTATTCTTTGTGTTTTACTTGTAAATATTTACCTGGATTTTCGGGATCTGCGATAAACCATGCAGGGTTTCCTTCCCGGTCTCTTCCCAGTCTTGCGCCCGGTACAGGGGGTTCATTTTCCGTTTTTTCTATCCTAATATCCGGAGAATAATTCTTTTTTGATTCCAGAAAACCGGCAGAAATCAGCAGTTTCACACTATCTTCAAAGGCTTCAATAATGGAATTGAGCTCTGCTCCGGTATGACTTTCGGTAACAAAACAAGGAAATCCATCCCATATATGTATGCTTTTTTCCCGCATCAGGGTAAAGAGCAGTTCGCTGTAGGGGATTTCTTCATCAAATCGGATTTTCCACATGGATCCAAAACCAACAATTGAAATTGGCACCCTTAACTGGAGACAGCTGGAATTTAATCTGCTCATCAGTCCCGCAGCCTTATGACTTAATTCCTGTTGCAGGGCTGGCCCCCTTAATTTGAAATATTCCAGTGATGCTTTAGCCGCTGCCAATGCCAATGGATGTCTGACGAAAGTACCTGCGAAATAAGTTACTCCAGCTTCCGGTACAGATTGATCCCCATATTGCCAGGAGCCACCATCCAGCGCATCCATAAACAGCTTCTTGCCTGCTATAGCTCCAATTGGGAGGCCACCTCCGATCACCTTGCCATAAGATGAAATGTCAGGTTTGATATCAAAAAGAGCCTGTGCGCCACCCGGATGCATTCTGAAGCCTGTAATAACTTCGTCAAATATCAAAACTGTTCCGGCTTTCTCGGTAATCTCTCTGACTTTCTTTAAAAAATCAATCGGATGAAAATCAGGGCGCCTGCTTTGTACCGGTTCAACCAGAACGGCGGCAAGCTCATGAGCCCTTTCCTGAATGATTTTCAGGCTTTCCTCAGTCCCATAATCAAGGATGAGCATATTTTGTACAGCCTCTGGCATGATACCCGCTGCTGCAGGAACGGATCGGAATGTTTTTGTGCCCCGTACAATCACTTCATCAAAAACTCCATGATAGGATCCCGAAAAGGCAACAATGAGCGAGCGTCCGCTAACTGTTCGGGCAATACGCATGGTGCCTAAAACCGCCTCAGAACCGGTGCTGCAAAGTGCCGAACGGTCCGAATTGGTAAATTCGCAGATAAGTTTGCAAACATCACCGGCAAGTTCATGCTGTGGTCCGATCTCATAACCCTTATCCATCTGATCTTTGATGGCATTTAATACTGAATCGGGTTGGAAACCCAGCATATTTGAACCGAATCCATTCAGTGCATCGATATATTCGTTATCGTCAAGATCCCAGATTCTGCTGCCTTTCGATTTTTTGACCACTATCGGATAAATGATTTCTTTGGTTAGCGGCCTGAATCCGGAAACAACGCGCGGATCAGCCATATAGGCTCTGTGTTTTTGGGTATATGCTTTACTTGCCTGTGTCTTAAGGTTATAGCGTTTGATTAAATCGTCTAAGAACTTAGCTTGAACTGAATTTAATTCCAGGCTTTGCTTCTCAATTCTTGGGCTAGCGCCAAATGGCTTTTTGATTTCCTTTTCTTCATCCGGGCTCAGGCCCGTCGGATTGAGCTTGCCAAAGCGGATAAGATCCAGTTTGCTATTGAGTTCAGTAATCTGGCGGTTTATGTCAGCCTCCGGACCGGTTTCAAGAATAGAAGTATTCTGAAGTGCATCCGCTGGAAGTCCCGCATCCAGGTGATCAGCGAGTAAATTCAGGGTATTCAGATCCTCATTCAGTTGACGAAAACTGACAGGAATGGAAAATTCCCGTTTAAGAGTAATTGCAACCTGAGTCAGGAGTAATGAGTCGAGACCAATTTCTATAAAATTGAGATTGGGGTCTACATTCTTCATTTCTATACCAGATGCATTTTCCAGGATCCGGCTAATCTTTTGTATTAATGACTCTTTCCTGCTGAGAATACCAGGTGCTGCCTGAGTTTTCTCTTGATCCTCTTCTACCTTACTCTGTTGAATACTTGAATAATGGGTCTGTCCAGGTTCTACCCAGCATCGTTTGCGGTCAAATGCATAATTTGGCAGGCTAATGATTGTTTGACCTCCATCATATAATTTTTCCCATTCTGCAATAATTCCATTTTGCCAAAGTTTACCAAGCGAGCGAAGTATTGCAGTATATTCTGAACCGACATTGTTTTCAAAGCCGGCAATTGCATTGAGGGCTGTTCCTTTTGATTGCTGTTTAGCGAATGTGGTAACTGCATTACCCGGACCTACTTCCAGCAATAGGCGTGTGGGTTCTTCCCACAATGTGCTTATTGCATTGGTAAAACGTACCGGTAAGCGAATCTGATTAATCCAATAGCTGGTACTGCATGCTTCGGCCTCACTCATCCAGTTCCCGGTTACTGAAGAAACCAATGGTATTCGTGGTGGATTTAGGGAAACAGAATGAACCACCTTGCTGTAACTTTCTTTCATTCCGTCCATCATCGATGAATGGAATGCATGGCTGGTTTTAATCAGACGGTTTGCGATCCCTTTGGCTTGTAGTTCTGATGAAAGTGCCTGAATCTGATCGGTTGGTCCTGAAACTACACTTAAATCAGGACTGTTATAAGCTGCAATCGAAAGATCTCC
Organism: uncultured Sphingobacterium sp.; assembly: GCA_964367725.1. Classification (GTDB taxonomy): domain Bacteria; phylum Bacteroidota; class Bacteroidia; order Sphingobacteriales; family Sphingobacteriaceae; genus Daejeonella. The sequence goes on from CAYJAM010000010.1 coordinate 18,220, forward strand.
TGATAATTGGGTTTCTATTACTTCCGGCAAGGCTTTAACGGCCAGCATACTTCCAGCTTCTAATTCGCTGGCAAGACGTGCACGCTCTGAAACGAGTTTAAGGGCATCTTCCAGATTGAAAATTCCTGAAAGATGGGCGGCAGCAAATTCGCCTATACTATGACCACAAAGAGCTGCAGGGCGGATCCCCCAACTTATCCAAAGCTTTGCCATTGCATATTCAGTGACAAATAATGCCGGCTGTGTGTACCGTGTGTTATGGATCTTCTCAGCCTCTTCTGTTTCGCCATACAGAATAATTCGGATATCCTCCTTCAGCCAGGGAAGGAGCAGATTGGCACATTCATCAACTGCATCTCTGAAAATCTTTTCCTGCTTATAAAGTCCAGCACCCATGTTTAGGTACTGTGAACCCTGTCCGGGGAATAAGAATACCAGTTCTGTCGCGCTTTCTTTTAAAACTTTGGAGTCAGAAATCTTGTTAAGGTCTTCGCTTAGTTTTTGAGTCAGATCAGTGGTATTGTCTGCAATAATAAATCTTCTCTGTGCAAAATCACGTCTGGTAGACTGCAGTGTCCATGCAATATCACTGAGTTCCGTTTCCGGATTTTTATGCAGGTAATCTAGCAGCTTTGAAGCATATTGGTTCAGGCTTTCTTCAGAATTCGCCGACCAATTGATGAGTTGTGTTTTGCCGGTAGGTTTGGTTTTGCTTTCTTTGGCCGCTACATCTTCAAGAATGACATGAACATTTGTTCCTCCAACACCAAATGAACTGACTCCTGCTCTCCTTTTTTCAGTACTCTCCCAGCTTCTGAGTATAGCATTGACATAAAAAGGGCTGTTTTCAAAATCGATATCCGGGTTTGGCTCTTCAAAGAAGAGAGAGGGAGGGATCTGTTTGTGGTGCAGAGCCAGTGTGGTTTTGATAAAACCGGCTACCCCGGCAGCCTGAGTCAGGTGCCCCATATTACTTTTTATCGATCCAAGAGCACAGAATTGCTTTTCATCCTG
>CAYJAM010000011.1:0-19019 GCA_964367725.1 uncultured Sphingobacterium sp.
GAATGGTCTGTTTTCAGGACTCCTGACTTTGACAGGATAGCAGAACTAATGAAGACTAAAGTGATTTTTGATGGACGCAACTTGTATGATTTGCAAAAGATGATCGATTGCGGGTTTTATTACAATAGTATTGGGCGAAAAACTGTAGAATAATGAATCAGCGAAAACGTATTTTAATAACAGGTGCGGCAGGTTTTCTTGGCTCCCATCTCTGCGACAGGTTTATTAATGAGGGTTTTCATGTGATTGCGATGGATAATCTTATCACAGGTGATCTGCGGAATATAGAACATCTTTTTGCTCTGGAAAATTTTGAGTTCTATCATCACGATGTTTCAAAATTTGTATATGTGGCCGGAGAATTGGATTATATCCTTCATTTTGCTTCTCCAGCAAGCCCGATTGATTATTTAAGAATTCCAATCCAAACATTAAAAGTTGGATCATTGGGAATTCATAATTTGCTGGGATTAGCCCGATCCAAAAAATCCAGAATTTTAATTGCATCAACATCAGAAGTTTATGGAGATCCGGCCGTAAATCCGCAACCGGAAGAATACTGGGGGAATGTCAACCCTGTAGGCCCCAGAGGTGTTTATGATGAAGCCAAGCGTTTTCAAGAAGCGATGACTATGGCCTATCATACATTTCATGGTTTAGAAACGCGTATTGTAAGAATATTTAATACCTACGGACCAAGGATGAGGTTAAATGACGGCAGAGTATTGCCGGCATTTATCGGACAGGCTTTGCGCGGTGAAGACCTTACCGTATTTGGTGATGGCTCGCAAACACGATCTTTTTGTTATGTAGATGATCTCGTTGAGGGTATTTACCGTTTATTATTTTCTGACTATGCATTGCCGGTGAATATCGGTAACCCTGATGAGATAACTATAAATGAGTTCGGGGAGGAGATTATCAAACTGACCGGAACCAGGCAAAAAATGGTATTTAAAGATTTGCCTACTGATGATCCAAAACAACGAAGGCCTGATATTACTAAAGCCAGGACAATCCTGGGCTGGGAGCCTAAGATTAATCGAGCTGAAGGTTTGAGAATTACCTACGATTACTTTAAGTCATTGCCGGAGCAAGAGATAAAACATAAGGATTTCACCTACTACAACAACAAATAATGTCAGGCAGGAAAATTTTAGTAACTGGTGGAACCGGATACATTGGCTCGCACACTGTTGTGGAATTGATCAATGCTGGTTATGATCCCGTTATAGTTGATAATCTTTCGAATTCAAGTCCGAAGATTATAGACCAGATTGAGAAGATCACAGGTACAAAACCTGAATTTTACAATTTCGATCTTTGTGATGAAAAATTAACCCGCGAATTTTTAGAAAAGCGTTCTGATATCAGTGGATTAATACATTTTGCAGCGTTTAAAAGTGTGGGCGAATCTGAAAGGGAACCACTCAAGTATTATAAGAACAATTTTTTCCCTCTTATAAATCTTCTGGATTCCTGCTCAAATCGAAAAATGAACCTGGTATTTTCATCAAGTTGTACAGTTTATGGAGAGCCTGATCTATTACCTGTAAATGAACTTGCTCCGGTAAAAAAAGCGGAGTCAACTTACGGAAATACGAAACAGATCGCCGAAGAAATATTGGAGGAGGTATCGGGTGTTAGTGAAAATCTTAAAGTAATCGCCTTGCGTTATTTCAATCCGGTTGGTGCTCATTCATCTGCTCTCATTGGCGAATTGCCTATTGGTGTTCCTCAAAACCTTGTTCCATTTATTACTCAGGCAGCCATTGGAAAGCGTGGTGCAATCACTGTTTTTGGTAATGATTATAATACCTCTGATGGAACCTGTGTAAGAGATTATATTCATGTTGTTGATCTTGCAAAGGCACATGTTGCTGCAATTAAACAGATGGAAAATGTGCAGACTGCCAGGCAATTTGATATTTATAATATTGGTACCGGAAGGGGAAATTCTGTTCTGGAAGTGATCCATGCATTTGAATCTGCAACCGGACAGAAATTAAACTATACAATTGGAAATCGTAGAGCTGGAGACATCGAAAAAATCTATGGTGATGTCAATAAGGCAGAAAAAGAGTTGTTATGGAAGGCTGAACTTGGCATCGAGGAAATGATGAGTTCGGCATGGGAGTGGGAAAAGTATATTAATCAAAACCCATTGTAAACTCGTTCCTGTTCTAATAAATAGGGATAGGTTTTCATAATATGAACAAAATTATTTTCAGGGAATGAAGAAAATATTAATTACCGGAGGAGCTGGATTCATTGGATCTCATGTTATCAGGCGATTTGTAATCAATTATCCGGAATACCAGATTATTAATTTGGATAAGCTAACCTATGCAGGAAATCTACTCAATTTAAAGGACATTGAAGATAGACCCAATTATAAATTCATCAAAGGGGATATCGTTGATGCCGGATTTATTGACAAACTATTTTCGGAAGAACAAATTGATTCTGTAATTCATCTTGCCGCCGAATCGCATGTGGATCGCTCAATAAGCAATCCGATTGAATTTGTGATGACCAATGTAGTTGGAACAGTAAACCTTTTAAATTCTGCCCGTCATCAGTGGAAGGTTGATTACAAGTCGCATAGGTTTTATCACGTGTCTACAGACGAAGTTTATGGCAGTCTTGGGGAAGATGGACTGTTTACAGAAAAAACAGCCTACGATCCGCACAGCCCGTATTCAGCATCCAAAGCGAGCTCAGATCATTTTGTCAGATCATATCATGATACTTATGGGATTGATATAGTTATTTCAAATTGCTCCAATAATTATGGATCATTTCATTTCCCGGAGAAACTGATTCCACTTTCAATTAATAATATTAAAAATAACAAACCTATCCCTGTTTACGGGAAAGGGGAAAATATACGTGACTGGCTTTGGGTTGAAGATCATGCAAGGGCAATTGATGTAATTTTTCATCAGGCTGCAAGCGGCAGTACTTATAATGTAGGCGGACATAACGAATGGAAGAACATCGATCTGATACATTTGCTTTGCAGGATTATGGATGAAAAACTCGGCAGGGATTCGGGCACATCTGCAAAACTCATCACTTATGTAACTGACCGTGCAGGTCATGATCTGCGCTATGCAATTGACTCTTCTAAACTCCAGAATGAACTTGGCTGGAAACCAAGCTTACAATTTGAAGAGGGTTTGGAGAAGACGGTTGACTGGTATTTACAAAATGAGGAATGGCTGCAAAGTGTGACATCAGGAAACTATCAGTCTTATTATGAAGATCAGTACGGGAAGAGGTAGTCTCTTCCCAATTGTCTTGATTCCTGGCTCTTGGTTCTTGATTCTTTTTTAAACTATTCGTATCTCAATGATTCCACAGGATCAAGTTTGCTTGCCTTTACTGCTGGATAAAGTCCCGATACTAATCCAACTCCAATACAGAGCGTAAGTCCCAGAAAAGTCCATCCCCATGGCATAATAAATGAACCTCCCATAACCATGGAGAGCAGGTTACCGATCAGAATGCCAAGAAAAACACCGGTTATACCTCCCATCAGGCAAATAACGATTGCTTCAATAAGAAATTGACGCCGAATCACAATAGGTGTAGCTCCAATTGCCTTTCGAATACCGATTTCACGGGTTCTTTCCGTTACAGAAACAATCATGATATTCATCAGGGCAATGGCTGCACCAATTAAAGTAATTGCACCGATCACGATACCGCCAATTCTTACAAATTTTAAATTGTCGACTAAAGTTTGAGCAATGGCATCACTTTTTGTAATCTCAAAATTATTGTCATCGGCAACTTTGAGATTACGGATGTTTCTGAACAGGGATGTTGCTTCACCAATTGCAGCTTCCATTTGAGAGGGATCATCACTCATGACCGAGATAGTGTAAGATGGATTTTGGATGGTCATCACCTGCTTTGCCCTGTAAAGCGGGATCACACAGATTTTATCACCCCCAAAACCGACACTGGATCCTTTCGCTGCCAAAATACCTATGATCCTGAATTTGTTATTCCCTATACTGATTGTTCTGTTGATAGGATCGACATTTGGAAAGAGGCGTGTTTTGATCTCATCTCCAATAATCACGACACTGGTACCGAATTCTAACTCTGCCTGTGAGAAATTTCTTCCTGCAGCCAGTTTATATCCTGCAGATTGAATATAATTTTCATCAGCTCCAAGCACAGAGATATTTGGATTGGTCTTTTCATTACCATATTTCACAGTACCTCCGAATGAGGCAAATACGTTTACAGAAATCATTGCAGGGAAAGTGAAACTACTTTTAAATTCCGTTGCTTGTCTGTAATCTATTGATTTATAGCGTTTTGGTCTTTGTCCACCACCTCCAATACGAATCCCGATACCCCGGTTTCTGATTGTAAATGAATTGGCCCCCATGCTTGAGAAGGTATTATTCAGGGAACCTTCAATGGCATCGATGGAAGTCAAAATGCCCACAAGTGCGGTAAGTCCTATGGCAATGATAATAGCGGTTAGAAATGTCCGTAGCTTGTTACCCTTAACGGATTGCATTGCCACTTTGACATTTTCCGAATAACTCATTTTTGTTGCCATAGTATAAATATAAAAAGTCCTGCTGGTTTGACAGCAGGACTTAATGAAATGTTACAAAAATATTGTTAAACTGAAAATGATGTACCACAACCGCAGGTACTGCTGGCATTGGGATTACTAAAAGTGAAGCCACGGGCATTTAATCCATCTTTGAAATCTACTTCCATGCCTGCCAGGTATAATCCATGAGCTTTATGCATAAAAACTCTGATTCCATCAATAAAATACTCCTGATCACCATCTTTTTGCTGATCAAATCCGAGGACATAATTCATTCCGGCACATCCGCCACCCTCAACACCTAAGCGTAATCCATAGTCTTCACCTAACTCCTGTTGCTGAATGAGTTTTATGATTTCTTTTTTAGCGCCATCCGTCAAAGTGACCGGCGCAACAAGATTTGCAGTTTCTGTACTCATAATTCTTTTAAAATCTTATCACAAATATACGTGAAATTGCTCACTTTTGTTTTGACCACAGGCATTTTGACTATCTGTTAACAATTGCATAACCATGAATGAAACTGATTTTATACTTGATATACTGAAATATGCCCTTGCCGGACTGATCGTGTTCTTTGCCGGGTGGTTCGTTATAAAGAACTACCTGAGTGAAAAGCTTAATTTTCAGCGAATGGAACTTAAAAGGACCGCACTCAAACACACCCTGCCGCTCAGACTCCAGGCCTATGAACGAACCGTTTTGTTTCTTGAAAGAATAAATCCATCAAGTATGCTGATTCGGCTTCTAACGCCAGGCATGAGTGCCCGTGAAATGCAGGGATTGATCATTTCAGATATTCGAGCAGAGTATCAACATAATATTTCGCAGCAGATATATGTCAGCGACCGGGCATGGGCTACCGTTAAGCAGGTAAAAGAAGACACGATCAGCATGATTAATAGTGCAGTGATGGCATTGCCTGAAAATGCATCTGCTCTCGATTTAAGCAGGGCTGTACTTAGCCATTTGGCGAACCTGGATACAGAAAACCCTTATGATCTGGCTTTAGTCATCGTGAAGGGGGATATGCAGTCTTTATTTTAAAGGAATGAGCGAAAAGAAAATTAAAACGAGTTCCGGTATTGAAATAAAGGAAGTTTATACTGAAGCAAAAAGTATTGAACTACCTGGGGAGTTTCCGTTTACCCGTGGTATACAAAAGGATATGTACCGCGGCAGAATGTGGACAATGCGGCAATATGCCGGGTTTTCTACAGCCTCTGAATCGAACAAGCGTTACCATTACCTGCTTTCACAAGGTACCACAGGTCTTTCTGTCGCTTTTGATCTTCCTACCCAGATTGGTTACGATTCAGATCACATGATGTCGGAAGGAGAAGTGGGTAAAGTTGGGGTTGCAATAGACTCCTTAAAGGATATGGAAATACTTTTCGATGGCATCGATCTTCAAAAAGTTACCAGTTCAATGACTATTAATGCAACCGCAGCAATTCTGCTGGCGATGTATATATGCCTTGCAAAGAAGCAGGGTGCTGATCTGAAGCAAATATCCGGAACTATTCAAAATGATATTTTGAAAGAATATGCAGCAAGGGGTACCTATATATATCCTCCGAAAGCTTCAATGCGGTTAATTACTGATGTTTTCGAATATTGCAGTGCAGAACTGCCAAAGTGGAATACCATTTCCATTTCAGGATATCACATCAGGGAGGCAGGTTCTACAGCAGTCCAGGAGTTGGCATTTACTCTGGCCAATGGAAAAGCTTATATTCAGGCAGCGATGCAGAAGGGTTTAGATATTAATGTTTTTGCAAAGCGCCTATCTTTCTTCTTTAATTGCCATAATAACTTCTTTGAGGAGATAGCAAAATTCAGGGCAGCGCGCAGAATGTGGGCTAAACTAACTCAAGGACTTGGTGCGACTGATCCTGCTGCACAAAAACTCCGCTTTCATACTCAGACCGGTGGCTCAACTTTGACTGCTCAGCAACCTTTGAATAATGTGATCAGGGTAAGCAATCAGGCTATGGCAGCAGTTCTGGGTGGAACCCAGTCGCTTCATACCAATGGTTATGATGAGGCTCTTTCATTGCCAACAGAAGCCGCTGCTAAGGTTGCACTCCGAACCCAGCAGATCATCGCATTTGAAAGTGGTGTCACCGATACAGTCGACCCTCTGGCAGGCTCTTATTTTGTTGAAGCATTGACTGATGAGGTTGAAGCAGCAGCCTGGAAATATATTGATATTATCGATTCAAAAGGGGGAGCAGTTGCAGCTATAGAAGAAGGATATATTCAGAATGAAATTGCGGCATCGGCCTATCAATACCAGACAGAGATTGAAAGTGGTGAAAGTGTTCTGGTTGGTGTGAACAAATATGTGGATGCAGAAGGAATAAAGCCGGAAGGTTTCAGGGTTGATGACTCTATTCGAAAGGTACAGATTGATAAACTAATCGATCTAAGGGCAGAGCGGGATTCATTGGCGGTTGAAAAGGCTCTGATTGCATTAAGAGATGCTGTGAAGCAGGGCATGAATACTATGCCCTTTATCATTTCTGCTGTAGAAGTTTACGCCACACTTGGTGAAATCGCCGACACATTCAGAAAGGAATTCGGAGAATATTAGATATCTGAAGGTAAATTGGCTTTAATAGTAGTACCAAAAGAAATTATTGTCATTTTTTTGCGTTAAATCCTTAGGTAAATTTCTTAATTATCCCGATATTCATAGTGATTAAGATACCTGTTCAATCAGAATGTGGAAATATTTTTTCAGGAAAGAATTGTCATCAATTTTGGTGCTAAACCACTTAAAAATTAATGTATTCTTCTGTTTAGCAGAAAGTTAAAACTTATTTCAAAAATTAGTTTTTTAATCCGATTTTTTTCCGAATATTCGATACTCCAAAGAGTTACCAACATTTCTTTCGGCATCAATTGGAAATCAGATTATTAGTAAAATTTTATGGAAAAAACTTGTACACATGTATGGAATAATTGCCTCCTGATTATAAAGGATAACATCCCGGCCCAGAGTTTTAAGACCTGGTTCGAGCCGATAAAAGCCTTACGTCTGGATGGTAATGTTTTAACTATACAGGTTCCGAGTTTGTTCTTTTATGAGTGGCTCGAAGAGCATTATGTTGGCTTACTGAGAAAGACTGTAAAAAAGCAGTTGGGAGAAGAAGGCAGACTGGAATATAACATTGTTGTAGAAAAGTCTTCAACCAGTATTCCATACACAACCAATATGCCTTCAAATGGTAATGGCGCAGAAGGGAAAAACCAGTCGATGCCGATGCCTATTTCCCTGAACAAGGACATTAAAAATCCATTCGTAATTCCGGGATTGAAAAAATTGCAGGTAGATCCTCAGTTAAATCAGAATTATACTTTTGAAAATTTTATAGAAGGAGACTGTAACAGACTGGCCCGTTCTGCTGGTTATGCAGTTGCCGGAAAGCCGGGGGGTACTTCCTTTAATCCGCTCATGATCTATGGCGGAGTTGGTCTTGGGAAGACCCATCTTGCACAGGCTATTGGTAATGAGATTAAACGTACACTAACAGATAAGCTGGTACTCTATGTTTCATGCGAAAAGTTTACCCAGCAATTTGTTGATGCTCTGAAAAATAATAACATTAATGATTTTGTGAATTTCTACCAGGCAATGGATGTCCTCATAATGGATGATGTTCATAATTTCGCCGGTAAAGAAAAGACACAGGATATTTTCTTTCATATTTTCAATCATTTGCATCAATCGGGTAAGCAACTGATCATTACTTCAGACAAAGCACCAAAAGATCTGTCCGGATTAGAAGAAAGATTATTATCCCGTTTCAAGTGGGGCTTGTCTGCCGATCTTCAGATCCCTGATCTGGAAACACGTATGGCAATCCTGAACAAAAAGATGTACTCTGATGGCATTGAACTTCCTTCAGAAGTAATTGAATATGTTGCTCATAATATCGATAATAATGTTCGTGAGCTTGAAGGAGCGATGGTTTCCCTGCTGGCACAATCAACCCTGAATAAAAAGGAGATTGACCTGAATCTGGCCAAATCCATGCTTAAGAATTTCATCAAGAATTCAAGCAAAGAGATTTCAATGGAATATATTCAGAAGCTCGTTTGTGAGTATTTTGAAGTGCCAATAGAAATGGTTAAATCCAAAACCAGGAAACGTGAAATTGTTCAGGCCCGTCAGATATCAATGTACCTTGCAAAACTTCATACCAAAACATCCCTTAAATCGATCGGAGCCTTTTTTGGCGGCCGCGATCACTCAACTGTGATTTATGCCTGTCAGACTGTTGATGATCTGATCGATACAGATAAAAAATTCAAAGGTTATGTGGCTGATATTCAGAAAAAACTGAAAATGAGCTAAAACTATTGCCATTAAAATTTTTGTCAATCTCATAGACCTGTTTTTTTAAACAGGTTTTATGAGATTTTTTATTTCTACTGTCTTTAATCTTAATACCTTTCTTGCTTTTGTTCACTTAAATCCTTTAATTGCTTATAGTATTAACCTGTAGCAACATTCCAGTGAAAGCAATCCAATCAAAATACTTTGTTCTTTTAGGTCTAATTGGTTTTGTGTTTAGTTCCTGCTCTGATTCAGGTTCTAATGACTATTCCACCTGGGCCAGTTACGGCGGGACTAAAGATGCAAACCGTTATTCCTCTATTGATCAGATCAATTTAAAGAATGTTTCACAGCTAAAAGAGGCCTGGGTTTTTAATACTGGAGATAAAGATACCGCCAACCGCAGTGAGATGCAGTGCAATCCTATTGTGATCGATGGGACATTATTTGTTACCAGCTCAAAAATGAAGCTCTTTGCTTTGGATCCGGCTACGGGAAAACAAAAATGGGTTTTTGATCCCAATGCAAACTCAGCTGAGAAAATAGGATTTGGAGTAAATCGCGGATTGATGTATTGGGAAGATGAAAAGGGCAAAGACAAGCGGATTTTTTATGGCGCTGCCTCCAAGCTTTATGCAGTGAATGCAGTCGATGGAAGTCCTGTTAAAGAGTTTGTCAAACATGGATCGATTGAATTGAAGGAGGGCCTTGATATTCCTGAATCACAGGATGGCTCCCTTATTCTGAAAACTCCCGGGGTAATTTTCAAGGATCTGGTCATTGTGGGAATGAGTCTTTCGGAAGATGCAGATGCCCTACCCGGGCATGTCAGAGCATTTGATGTCAGGACAGGAAAACGTAAATGGATATTTCATACCATTCCACAACCCGGTGAATTTGGATATGATAGCTGGGAAGATAAGGATGCCTGGAAAAATATAGGAGGTGCCAATAATTGGACCGGCATGTCGCTTGATGAAGAACGTGGAGTGATTTATGTTCCTACCGGTACTGCCTCTCCCGACTTTTACGGGGGTACCCGCAAAGGCTCAAACCTTTTTGCCAATAGCATTATAGCGCTTGATGCTGCTACGGGAAAGTATATATGGCATTATCAGGTAGTACATCATGATCTTTGGGATCGTGATCTTCCTGCAGCACCCAACCTGGTTACTGTGAATCATAATGGTAAGAAGATAGATGCATTGGCACAGATCACCAAGCAGGGTTATGTTTACCTGCTTGACAGAACCAATGGGAAGCCTGTTTTTCCGATACCTGAAGTTCCTGTACCTCAGGCGGAAGCTCTGCCCGGAGAAAAGCTATGGCCAACACAACCAATACCGACCCTGCCGGAGCCTTTTTCAAGACAGAAATTCGGACCTGAAGATGTGAGTGATCTCAGCCCTGAAACTCATAAGGAATTAATGGAAAGATATGTTCAGATCAAAAACAGAGCACAGTTTAGTCCGCCAAGTAAAGAGGGTAATTGGATGTTTCCTGATTTTGGCGGAGGAGGTGAATGGGGAGGCGCTGCGGTTGACATGGAAACAAAGATTCTTTATGTGAATAGTAATGAAGTTCCTTCAACCCAGGTAATGCTTGATGCTCCTCAAACTGAAGGAACAGGCATCACTCCCGGTAGAGCAGTTTATAATAAATATTGCATCAGTTGCCATGGTGCTGAATTGAAAGGCAGCGGCACTGAATATCCTTCTTTACTGAATATTAATAAGAAGTACAATCTGATGCAGATTGGTCAGATCATTCAGCAGGGCAGGAACAGAATGCCTTCCTTTGGACATGTTCCTGACCCGGAACGGAAAAAACTGGCTGCTTACCTGAGTGGGACTGAAGATATTTCCAAAGAACAAAGTTCTGCTGTATTGACTAAAGTTAACAGGAAGAGTCAGATACCTTATGTGATGAAAGGCTATGACCGCTTTGTGGATAAGGATGGTTATCCTGGTATTAAACCTCCATGGGGTACTCTGAATGCCGTGGATCTGAACAGCGGAAAGTTGCTTTGGAAAGTGCCATTGGGTGAATATGCAGAACTGATCAAAAGAGGATTGGGAATTACCGGTTCACGAAATTATGGAGGACCGGTAGTTACTAAGGGGGGCCTGGTATTTATTGCAGCCACTCCTGATGAAAAGATCCGGGCCTTTGATAAAAATTCGGGTAAAATGCTTTGGGAGTCGAAACTGCCTGCGGCTGGCTTTGCAAGCCCGGCGACATATATGATCAATGGAAAGCAATTTCTGGTGATTGCCTGCGGTGGAGGGAAACTGGGGGTAAAATCCGGAGATAGTTATGTTGCCTTTGCTTTGCCCGATTAGGATATTAAGCCAAGTTTAAAGAGGGCATAGAAAATTCCGCTGGTATGTAATGCCTGTCCAAAGGCATTGTCTAAGACAAGTTCCTTCAATTTCGCGGGGCTTACCAGCTCAATATCAATTTCTTCTCCCTTGTCTAATGTTTGCTCAGCAACCTTTTTGCCACCTCTTGCAAGAAAACAAAAGGTTTTATTTTTTGCCGTTGCAGGATTTGCATAGAGTTCAGAAAGGAACTCGATTTCCCCAAATTCGTAGCCCGTTTCTTCAAGTAATTCTCTTCTCAAAGCATGTTCAGGGCTTTCATTTTCTTCAATGCAACCACCCGGAAGTTCAAGAACCACCTCTTCGGCTGCATGGCGGTATTGACGCAGCAAAATAACCTGATTGTCTTCTGTCAGCGCAACTGCATTGACCCAGTTGGGGTATTCAAGAACGTAATAATCAGGGATAATGGTGCCATCGGGCATCCTGCAGGTGTCTACCCGCAGGGTTGCCCAATTTTTTTGAATGATATATTTAGTTGAGATCTTCTCCCAATTAAGATGGCTCATGTTCTGTTCAATTATCACATTTAGCTTTAAGCTTTCTACTTTCAGCTTTGCGTTACCAGCTTCCACTTGATCCACCACCACCAAAACTTCCGCCACCGAATCCGCCAAAGCCTCCTCCGCCACCACCAAAACCTCCACCACCTCCTGAGAATCCACCGAAGCCGCCACCACCGCTTCCTCTGCCTAATTGTGAGCCCATCAACAGCCACCAGAAGGGACTCGCGCTTCCGCGACCACCAATTACTTCACTTCCACCGCCGCCGCCTTTCTTAATCGCGATAAGGATAACAATGACTATGATGATCACAAAAACTATATCCAGGCCACCCTTTTTGCCTTTTCGCTTTGGGGTATCGTTTTTGTATTCTCCTTTGGTATAGGCGATGATCGCATCAGTTCCTGCTACTAATCCCCCGAAATAATTACCCTCTTTAAAGTTGGGTGTAATTTCATTTGTGATAATCCTTTTGGTAATTGCATCAGGTAAAGCTCCTTCAACGCCATAACCGGTTTGAATGGTTACTTTCCTGTCGCCAAGTGAGACAAGCAGCAAAACTCCATTATTGTTTTTTGCTCCGCCAATGCCCCAGCTTTCTGCCAGTCGTACTGCGTAGTCAGCTACATCATAACCCTCAAGCGATTTAATCAAAACGACAGCGACCTGTGTCGAGGTTGAATCGTCAAATGCAACTAATTTTTGCTCAAGCTGGTTGATTTGATCAGGGCTAAGAGTTTGTGTGTAGTCGTTTACAAGCCGATTTGCTTTTTCCGGAAAGGTTTGCGCCGGTAGTACCAGGCTTAGAAAAACCAGGATTATCGTAGGGAATATATATTTAAATTTCATCTGAAGCTTGCTTATATTTTTTCAAAACCATTATTTACCATCACCGTAGGAGATCTCATTTGGTAATTCATTAACATCGCCATCTATGTATGGGAAATAGGTCTGTAGTTGTTTGCCGGCCAGCTTTACTCCGGTAATAATGCCTGAAGCCAGGTTCCCATTTTTAAAATGGCTCAACATTGCCTCCTTCGTACTGTCCCAAAAATCATGAGGTACCAGCCTGTTTATTCCGGCATCCCCAATAATTGCGAATTGATGGTCATTGGTGGCTATGTAAATGAGCACCCCATTTCTTTGAGCGGTCTTATCCATTCCAAGTTTATGGAAATAGTTTGCAGCACGATCCAAAACCGGTTCACTGCAGGTTTTCTCAACACAAATGCGGATCTCACCTGAAGTATAGCGCTCTGCTGATTCAACCGCTTCGCTGATAAGCTGTTGCTCTTTTTCACTAAAAATTGACATGGCCTTAATTTAAATCGCCGGAAATAAATTCCGGCGATCAGTTAAAAATATAAATGCACTAGGCAGCTTAGAATGCAACCTTTGGGGCTTTATTAGCACCGGCTTCTGCCTGGAAGTATCCTTTAGCCTTGAACCCAAACATGCCTGCTGTCAGGTTATTTGGGAAAGTTCTGATAGTAGAATTGTACTCCTGAGTCACTGTATTGAACTTTTGACGCTCAACAGTGATGCGGTTTTCTGTTCCTTCAAGTTGTGCCTGAAGTTCAAGGAAATTCTGATTTGCTTTTAATTCAGGATAAGCTTCTACTGTTGCAAGTAACCTTCCTAATGATTGACTTAATTGTCCCTGAGCTGCCTGAAATTGTGCAATAGATTCAGGAGTTAACTTTGTAGGATCAACATTTACTGAAGTTGCTTTTGCGCGAGCCTCGATAACCTGAGTTAAAGTCTCTTTCTCAAAATTTGCTGCACCTTTAACAGTTGACACCAAATTAGGGATAAGATCGACCCTGCGTTGATACACATTTTCAACCTGAGCCCATTGTGAAGTCACTTGTTCATCGAGCTTTACCATACTATTGTATCCGCATGAACTAAATGAAAGCACTGCGAATAATGCAACGATATTCAATACTATTCTTTTCATAATTGATTTTGCTTTTACTGTAATCTATAAATTTACAGTATAGGAATCAAATTTCATACCTTTGTTACATATCCGGGATAATACCTGGCAAAAAATATGATCAGAGAGATTGAATTAGTCCTTCCTCCGGAACATTCAAATGATGAAGACTATATCAGAGATTTAGCTCGTAAGTCACTGAATATAAGCCATGAACGTAATGTATTCGTCCAGATTTTAAAACGTTCTATCGATGCGCGAAGCCGTAAAGTAGTTTTCAGGCTTAAAGTAAATGTTTTTATTGATGAGCTTCCTGAACCTGAAATTTTTACCGTTAAATACCAAAATGTCAGCGACAAAAGGCCGGTTTTGATCATTGGGGCTGGACCGGCGGGCTTATTTGCTGCGCTGCGTTGTATTGAATTGGGTCTTAAACCAATCATTTTGGAACGGGGAAAGGATGTTAAATTAAGAAGAAGAGATCTGGCTTTAATCAACAGGGAAGGTCGTATCGACCCTGATTCAAACTATTGTTTTGGGGAAGGTGGTGCAGGAACCTATTCTGATGGAAAGCTCTATACCCGATCCAATAAGCGCGGAGATGTTAACTATGTATTAAAGGCATTTGTCTCACATGGCGCCACAGAAGATATTTTAATAGATGCCCGCCCGCATATCGGGACCAATAAATTACCCGGGATAATTACATCTATGCGCGACAGCATATTAAATGCCGGCGGGGAGATTCATTTTGAATGCCGGATTACAGATCTTTTGATCAGCGCTAAGAAATTAAAAGGAGTAGTTGCCGGAGATAAGAAGTTTGAAGCTGAACATGTGATTCTGGCTACCGGGCACTCGGCAAGGGATATATATTACCTCCTTGACAAGCATCAGGTTCTAATGGAAGCTAAAGCCTTTGCACTTGGTGTGAGGATTGAGCATCCGCAGGAAATTATTGATCAGGCACAGTATCATTGCAGCGATCGCGGGCCATATCTGCCGCCATCCTATTACAGTCTGGTAGAACAGGTGGAGGGCCGTGGGGTATTTTCCTTCTGCATGTGTCCGGGAGGAATCATAGCCCCTTGTTCTACTGATCATAATGAGATTGTGGTGAATGGCTGGTCACCTTCGAAGCGTAATAATCCTTACGCAAATTCCGGAACTGTTGTCCAGATCAATCTGGAAGATGTTCCGGGCAGCTCAGTGGATGCCCTGAGTATGTTAAAGTTTCAGTCAGGGATTGAGAAGCTGGCCTTTAAGGCAGGAGGAGGAAATCTTGTAGCTCCGGCGCAGCGTATGATTGATTTTGTAAATAACAGACTCTCAACTGATCTTCCTTCGAATTCATATATTCCTGGCACAAAAAGTTCGGACCTGAGATCAGTGCTTCCTGAATTTATATTTAAACGACTTCAGAAGGCTTTACCTGCCTTTGGGAAGAAAATGAATGGTTATTATACTAATGAGGCAATTCTTGTTGGGGTTGAATCAAGGACTTCATCACCGGTAAGAATACCACGTGATAAGGAATCCTTGCAGCATCCCCAATTGGCAGGTTTATATCCCTGTGGAGAGGGTGCAGGATATGCCGGCGGAATCGTTTCGGCAGCAATTGATGGAATGAATTGTGC
This sequence comes from uncultured Sphingobacterium sp., assembly GCA_964367725.1. Classification (GTDB taxonomy): domain Bacteria; phylum Bacteroidota; class Bacteroidia; order Sphingobacteriales; family Sphingobacteriaceae; genus Daejeonella. The sequence continues at coordinate 15,392 of CAYJAM010000011.1, forward strand.
GGATGCGGTTTTCAGAGCTATTAATTAATCATATGAAGTCTAACGATTTAATTAAAGAATTGGAGCAGGTAATATCGGGTGATCCCTGGTATGGTTCTTCTGTAAGTAAAATAATTGAGGCTGTAGATCCTCGAATTGTGTTTTTCAGGATCGGGAATTCGCATAGTATCGCCGAAATTTTGCTTCATATGATAGCATGGACAGAAGAAACTCAATCCCGTTTGGAGGGGAATGAAGCTTCGCAACCTTTTCGTGGCGACTGGTCCGATACTGAATCTTATTCCTGGCTGGAGCTGATCGGTTTGTTTTTGCTGGCTAATGAACATCTGGTCCATACAATCTCTAAAATGGACGAATCCTCACTCTCTGAACAAACTATAGACTTGCGTGATCCTGCAATGGGAACCGGAGTCAATAATGAAGAACTAATCAGGGGATTGATCCAACATCATATTTATCATTCAGGTCAAATTGCCTTATTAACTAATAATATTACTGCATCGATATGAAAAAAACCCTAATACTTGGAGCGAGTACCAATCCATCTCGTTATGCAAATCTTGCTGCTCACCGTCTTGTATCCAACGGACACCCGATAATCAATGTGGGTTTAAAAGCCGGTGAGGTTGCCGGTATTCCGATTGAAAAACCTGAAACAATTCACACTGATCTGGATACAATTACTTTATATCTGGGTCCACAGAACCAGCCTGAGTATTACGACTATATATTAAAGTCTAAACCTAAACGTATCATTTTCAATCCCGGAACAGAAAATCCTGAATTGGAGGAACTAGCTGAGGCTAATGGGATAGATTGTACAGAGGCATGTACTTTGGTGCTGCTTTCTACAGGGCAATACTAATAATTGAAATTTACTATAAAATCAGGCTAGGGTATTTTAAATAAAAGATTTTCTCATGTTTTAGAAAGCAGAGTTTGTGCCTCTTCGGTTCCTGCAGTCCCGTGTTCTGCACTAGTTTTTTGCATCAGATTTAATAGATATTATGAAATTCATTAAGCAAAAAAGCTAGAGCTGCCACCCGGGTTTATTTCAAATGGCAGGTGGTCCTTTTGCCGGGCTGCCCTTCCCGATGAAATACAGGTGCGGGTAAAATAAACCTTGCCGGAGGAGGTAGCTTCCGGCTAATGGTAATTTGATTTAGAATGCGATTTCTTGCCGGAAATACCCCGGAGGAAAGGAAGAAATAACCTATAATACGCAGGTATTGCTTTCCAAAATCAAATTATTTAGTTCCTGGTGCATAATTTGGATAATTATAACCCTTTCAATTAATCCTTCCTTATTTCGACCCCCTTTTTAAGAGGCATCATTTGTATATCCTAAACCACATTTGGATTAGTAATCCGGATTTCTTTTGGGAAGTAATTGTTCAGACGATTATCCAGAATCTTTGCCCATCCCATTGGGTGGCCCTGAAAGCACATCAATGCCCAGCCCCGGATATCTGATTCAATCCGGAGTTCATCCCTTTTGAGGTAAGCGATGGATTGTTCCCTGCTCAGATTAATTTCTGGTAATACTGAACCGGCTAAGAGGCTTATTGCAAGCTCATGATTTGGCACCAGGTCTTTGCCCATTATTTTTCCGATTCTGACCCCTGACTTTTTCAAATACAGATTGGACTGTAAATATTGCAGATCTGCCTCATGCCGGCCCGGAATTGCAAAATATTCATCATTCAAATTGACTATTCTGACATCCTCTGTATGTTTAAGCCATCTTCTGATCAGGTCTTCACTTTTTGCGTTGACGGAATTTTCTTTTGCTCTTTTAATATGTGGAGATGCTGTTAGCTGGTTTTTGCGGAAGGCTGCAATGAAGAAACCTTCTCCTTTAACTTTATGAGGATAAAAACGGTAGCCAAAGCATTTGTGCTTATCTGAGAGGGTTTCAATAATACCCCATTCAGGTTTTAGGGGGATTTGAATCGGCGAAAGATCAAATTCTTCACAAAGCCAGTCGGATATTTCTTCGTTTTCCTGTTTTGAATACGAGCAGGTGGAATAGACCAGAATTCCGTTTTGTTTTAAAGCTGGGTATACATCTGCCAGTATCCGCTTCTGTCTCTGGCTGCATAATTCTACAGCACTTTCCGACCATTCATTAATTGCTGCCGGATCTTTTCTAAACATTCCGGAGCCTGAGCAGGGTGCATCAGCCACGATGACATCGAAATAACCCTCCAGCCGTTTAAAATCCTTAGGGTCATTATTGCTGACATAAGTATTCTCAGGACCCCATTTGCTCAGGTTATCACAAAGTACAGGTACCCGTGTTTTGATGATCTCATTGGCCAGCAACAAACTGTTTTTGTTCAGGAGCGAACTGATCAGGGTACTTTTTCCACCCGGAGCAGCACACAGATCGAGCACTCTGAGATTTTCAGAAAGTTCTGCAGCATGTTTCAGAACCTGCTCAAGGAACATCGAAGAAGCTTCCTGTACATAATAGCAGCCTGCATGAAAAAGCGGATCGGCGGTAAATGAAGGCCTTTCTTTCAAATACCTTCCATTTTCGCACCAGGACACCTGTTCTTCTGATTTAAACAGATTCGAAGGTTTAAAGGGGTTTATTCTGACAGAGGTGAGTTGTTCGCCGCTTTTATGGGATGAGATAAACTCTTCCTCTTCTATATTATAGTGTTCTATTAAAGACCGTATAAATGCCGGTGGAAGTTTGCTGCTCATAATTGATCCAAAAATACGGGAATACTTGATATTGGATCGTATTGAATCAGCTTTAAATAATTTTGTCTTTAGTTTCCAGCGACTTACCTGTGTTCTATGATTTAATTCGTAATAAGTATTGTGTAGTAAGGTGAGAATACATACCTTTGCAACCCGCAACGAAAGAGATGTGGGATGTTTTTTGAGGGTTTTGGAGTAAAAGTAGGGGGAGATTGGTGAGGAGAGTGGGTGAAAAGACTCAGCGAAAAAAACTTCAAAATAAATTTGGCGTAAGTAGAAAATGTTTCTACCTTTGCAGTCCCAACAAAAACGGGGAAAACAAAACAAGCTGAAGGCGCGATGCCCGAGGCGATACAAGATGAAAGATTTACCGGTAGCGATACCAGCTAAATATAAGCCAACCCGCGAGGCGAGGGCGCAACGTTCTTTAAAGAAATGTCAATTGAAGTATAACGAGTAATAAGATACTCAGTTATTTTAAGTTAAATACGAACATAGATACAATTAATACTAGTTCTATTTGAGATATAATAGGGCTAGGACAAACAATCATTTTTACAATGGAGAGTTTGATCCTGGCTCAGGATGAACGCTAGCGGCAGGCCTAATACATGCAAGTCGAACGATACCAGAGAGCTTGCTTTCTGGGAAAGTGGCGCACGGGTGCGTAACGCGTATGCAACCTACCTTAATCAGGGGGATAGCCTCTCGAAAGAGAGATTAACACCGCATAAAATCACACTTCGGCATCGAAGAATGATCAAATATTTATAGGATTAAGATGGGCATGCGTGACATTAGCTAGTTGGTAAGGTAACGGCTTACCAAGGCTACGATGTCTAGGGGATCTGAGAGGATGACCCCCCACACTGGTACTGAGACACGGACCAGACTCCTACGGGAGGCAGCAGTAAGG
>CAYJAM010000012.1:0-18197 GCA_964367725.1 uncultured Sphingobacterium sp.
TGCCTGCTAAATTAAGAAAGAGATTTGAGATTAGGGCCTGGTTTTAGATACTAATAGCTAAATAGACAATTCAAGCTAATGGCTAATTATCGCTATAACTTAGATAAAAACTCAGAATTAATCATCACTTATCAAACTTGATTTATGAGGATTATTGAGGTTTTCATTGATATTCATGATCTTGTCATCAAGATCATAAATACATTTACCAATTTGCTCAACCAGTTCTTCTTTTTCTATTAAGTCATCCTTTTCTAAAAGCATAAGACCTTTCAATGTTGCCACAGGACTTCTTATCTGGTGGGATAGGTGGGAGGAATATTCGGATAACTTTTTATTTTTGATTTTAATGTCTCTGGTCCGGTCTTCAATTATTTCTTCAAGATTCTGATTGATCATATCCAAATCGTCTTTTTGTTTTGATATTTCGAGATTCAGACGACTTAATTCCCTGTTATTATCTCCAGACTTACGAACGATTTTTATTAATAAGAAAATAACAAAAAATGCCATAATCGCGATCGCTATGCTTGCCCAAAGAAACAACTGAGTGTTTTTTTGTCTGGCGATAGTTAGTTCATTTTCTTTCTGTTTTTCGAGTTGGATATGCTGTGCCTCCAGGAGACTGATTTTGTCGGAAATATTATTCACGAATTTGGCACTATCTTCCCTATAAGCTTTTCGTAAAAAGGTTAAGGCTTTAAAATAGTTTTTACGTTTACTTTCAAGCTCAAATGAGGTCAGGGTATAGTTGCGTACAAGTTTAGAATCCTCCAATAACTCCGCATATTTTAAGCCTTCTTCTATGGTTTTTTCGGCTTCATCAAACCTGCTCTGCGCAATGTGAACAGAACTTAGGGTTAAGTTTATTGCTGCAATGGAGTTATTTAATTTTTCTTCTTTTGATCTCTTCAATGCCTCAGTCAGATGGCCTTCTGCACTTTGGAAGTCTCTTAGATTTAAATAAAGGACGCCAAGGTTTTGATGACTTTGGATAATTCCTATTTTATTCTCAAGGCTCTCAAACATGGTTAGGCTTTCCTGGTAATAGGTTAATGCCTTTGAATAATTTTTCCTTTGTTGATAAGCCGTTCCAATATTTAATTTAAGACCTGCAATTAAATCTTTAATATTCAGCCTGGTTGCAATTCTTAATGATTTTTCAAAGTTTTCTAATGATTTGTTATAGTCAATGTCACGATAAAGATTTCCTATGTTATTGTAAACTTTTGCTTCCCCTTCCTGATTTTTGTTTCTTTTAAAATAACTAAGCGCATTCAGGTAGTTTTCAATTGCCGTATCTATAGAATTTTTATAACTATTTCCGACTCCGATTACACGGTAGGATTCTGCAATTCCATTAATATAATTGATTTTTTGGGCTAATTTAAGGGCTTTATTAGCCTCAGAAATTGTGATATCAGGATTGATCAGGCGTGACTTAAATGCTTGATTGTTAAGTTGAATAACTTTAGTAGTGTCAGAAATCTTTTTAATATTTGCGGAACTATTTTGAATAGTTTGAGTATAAGTGAAAAAGCTTATTACTATTACTATTAAGTTCAAGATTTTCATTGCCATATTTAGTTGTAAGTTTAAAAAAAAATAAACAATTGGAGGCAGCGTTTAATTATTATTTGACAATCATATTGAAGTTCATAAACAGAAATTTAAAATAGCTTATTACTAAAATTAACCCTAAACTCATGAAAAGATTATTATTAACAGTAGCTGTCTTAGGGACAGCATTATTTAGTGCTTGTGAAAAAGATGCACAAATTGTACCGGCTGAAAAAACCTTGATTAAAGCCGATAAAGGAATTCTATGCCGTGGTTGTGGCGATTGGGATATTATTCAACCTGATGCTTCAACTGAAACAACAACCCTGAGAGTTACCAGTTCTGTAGATTCAACATCCACAGCCCCTAAACCTATCAGAACAAGAAAGAAAAAATAATTAATCATTCGATTAGCTATTCTGGAAATCGGAGTGTTTCACAGGATGTTCTGAACATTAATATTAAAAGAAAGTAATTTATCATACCTGAAAAATATCAAGGAATTAAAAAAAACTATCATGAAAAAAATTATCATAACATTATCTTTAGCTGGCTTTATATCTTTAGGTTTTACAGTGGTTGGTAGCAATACAAACACTAAAAATGAGATTGCAGGAACTGAGCAAAATGCTGCTTCTGAAAAGTTAAGCGGACTAAATGACGGCAACGATAAACGCCTTGCCAGTTGGGATTAATTTAAAAGAATCAAATATATTTCGGTTTAGAATCAGCTTGTTAAAATTTGGATATAAACGAGGTTTAAATACTTGCCAAACTGAATTTTAAAACAATGATTCATGACTAAGCATAGATTCCTATCTTTGCATAAAAACCAATTATATGCAAGATATTAGACGATATGTGAGCGAAAATAAACAGCGCTTTCTGGATGAGTTATTCGAGTTATTGAGATTCCCATCAGTTAGTGCAGATCCAAAGTTTAAAGCAGATATGCTCAAAACTGCGGAATACGTTGCTGATAAGTTAAAATCTGCTGGAGCTGATACAGTTGAGATTTGTGCAACAGCAGGTTATCCGATAGTATACGGCGAAAAAATTATCGATAATTCGCTTCCTACGGTTTTGGTGTATGGGCATTATGATGTTCAGCCACCTGATCCACTAGACTTATGGCATACTCCTCCCTTTGAACCTACAATTCGGGATGAAAAGATTTACGCTCGTGGCTCATGTGACGATAAAGGGCAGTTTTATATGCATGTGAAGGCTTTCGAGCTAATGATGAGCACCAAAACACTTCCATGTAATATTAAATTTATGATCGAGGGAGAGGAAGAGGTTGGTTCAAGCAATCTTGGAATTTTTGTTAGTCAGAATAAAGAGCGCTTAAAGGCAGATGTGGTATTGATATCAGATACCTCCATGATAAGTTTAGAACACCCCTCATTGGAAACAGGTTTGCGCGGACTATCCTATGTAGAAGTTGAGGTTACCGGACCAGATCGTGACTTACATTCAGGTGTTTATGGTGGTGCAGTTGCAAACCCTGCTACAATACTGGCTAAGTTGATTGCTTCAATGCATGACGAAAATAATCATATTACAATCCCCGGCTTTTATGATGATGTGCTGGAATTAAGTGAGCAGGAAAGGAAAATGCTCAACAAAGCACCTTATAATGAGTCGGAATATAAAATTGATTTGAAAGTAGATGAATTGTGGGGGGAAAAAGGATATACCACTCTAGAACGCACAGGTACCCGCCCAACTTTGGAAGTTAATGGTATATGGGGAGGTTATATAGGCGAAGGGGCCAAAACTGTTCTTCCGTCAAAGGCATTTGCAAAGATCTCCATGCGTCTGGTGCCAAACCAGCAATCTGATAAAATCACTAAGCTTTTTAAAGATCATTTCGAAAGCATTGCTCCAAAAAGTGTAAAAGTTAAGGTTACACCACATCACGGAGGTGAACCCGTAGTAACGCCAACTGATAGTATAGCCTATAAGGCGGCACAAAAAGCAATTCTTGAATCTTTTGGCAAGGAACCAATCCCAACCAGAGGCGGAGGAAGTATTCCAATTGTAGCATTATTCGAGAAGGAACTTGGTATTAAAACAGTTTTGATGGGTTTCGGTTTGGATAGTGATAATCTTCATTCTCCAAATGAAAAATTTGATATTGCTAACTTCTACAAGGGAATTGAGACAATTCCGCTATTTCATAAATACTTTGCTGAACTAAGTAAATAAAGAATAAATAAATTTAACTAACAAAGGCCGGAATTTTCCGGCCTTTGTTAGTTGAGGTGTGTTCGATATAAAATCTTGCTTGGCTATTTTAAAATGAATTATAGCAAATGGATCTATTGCAGGGCTGCCCGTCCCAATGAAAAACAGCACCGGGTAAAATAAACCTTGCCGGAGGAGGTAGCTTCCGGCTATTCGAAATTTTGAAATAGAACGTACTTTCTTGCCGGAACTACTCCGGAGGAAAGGGCTGAACCAGCCTATAAGTCACAGGTATTGCTTTCCAAAAGCAAATTATTTAGTCAATGGAGCCTTATTTGGATAATTATAACCATTTTATTTTACCCTTCATTAAATCGATTCAGGTTAATTAAATACTCCACATCTCACAGGATTTTAGAAATTCTTCATCAGCATCTGCTCCGATTCCGGGGGTTTCCGGAATATCCAGAAAAAATCCATCATAACTGAGCCCTCCTTTCACCGGATCCACCAAATGCCCAAGCAGGCAGGTATCCAGATCGAAATATTTAATACCAGGGCAGGCATAGGCAAAATGTAAGTTTGCACTCAGGGCAATTCTGCTTTCAAGCATGCTTCCAATCATACATGGAATACCTGATTCAACAGCTATCTGATGAATTTTAAGTCCTTCGTTTATACCTCCAGACTTAGAGAATTTGATATTAATAGAGTCACAGGACTTAGAATTAATAAGTTTTCTGGCGTCATGATGGTTATAACAGCTCTCATCTGCCATGATCTTAATGTTAGTCTTTTGTCTCAATTCAGGAAGTTTATCATCGTACCAGGTCCGCATGGGTTGTTCGCAAAACTCAATATTCAGATTTTGCATCTCATTTAAACACCTTAAAGCATCATCAAAATTCCAACCCTGATTTGCATCAACTCTGAGAGTCATTTGATCACCGATCTTTTCTCTTATTTTTCTGATTCGGCGCAGATCCATATCCGGGTCTTTGCCTAATTTTATTTTCAGAATCCGGGCACCCTGTTTCTGATATTTTACAGCGGTTTCAGCCATCTCCTCCGGCCCAGCGATGCCAATGGTCATGTCAGTCTCGATCAGCCTTTTTTCTCCAGCCAAATACTTGTAAAGTGGCTGACCTTCGTTTTTTGATGCAATATCATAAAGTGCCATGTCAAATGCACTTTTTATAGTTGAATTTAAAGCCGTGAAATTATGAAGATCCTGGAGCCTTTCGGTGATTGCAAGCGGGTCTTTCCCTTTGATCATTTTGCCAAAATCTTTGGCCATTGCCAGACAGGTTTCCTGTGTTTCTCCAACAATCATCGGAAATGCGGAGCATTCTCCAACCCCATAATGATCGCTATCTGTGTAAATTCTAATAAAAACATTTTGTGCAAAATCCATGGTGCCGGTGGCGATTGTAAAAGGCTCCATGGGTATACTGAATCTGTAAATATCTGTGTGGGTAATTTTCATGGCGAAATTTAAAGCTTTCTGTCTACACTGGATGATTTTTCTTTAAAATTCAATACAGATGATCAAAGCTGATGTTTTTCAGCTGAATCATGGGTTTAAACATGAAGGAGTCATTATATTTTAAAGGCATCCACTTTTGAGTTGGCCTTTCTTATTTTTACATAATAAAATCAGATTATGTCTAACAGATTAAAGAACCAGAGCTCTCCATATTTACTGCAGCATGCAGAAAACCCTGTTGATTGGTATCCATGGGGCGATGAAGCTTTGGCAAAAGCCAAGTCGGAGAACAAACTGATTCTGGTAAGCATAGGGTATTCAGCATGCCACTGGTGTCATGTCATGGAACACGAAAGTTTTGAAGACCCGGAGGTTGCTGAAATCATGAACAGACATTTTATCTGTATTAAGGTCGATCGTGAAGTGCGCCCGGATATTGATCAGATTTATATGAGTGCAGTTCAGTTAATGACAGGAAGTGGAGGATGGCCGCTTAATTGTTTCTGTCTTCCCGATCAAAGACCAATATACGGCGGCACCTATTTTCGTAAGAATGACTGGAAAAGTTTATTACAGAATCTCGCCGATTTCTGGAGAGAAAAACCTGACGAGGCTGTAGGCTATGCGGTCAGATTAACAGAAGGTATAAATCAAACAGAACAGCTTGTTCCGGTCAGAGAGGATATTAATTTTACCAGGAAGGATCTTGAGGCAATTTTTACCCCCTGGAAACGAAACTTTGATTTGATTGATGGGGGATATAACCGTGCTCCTAAATTCCCTTTGCCTAACAACTGGCAATTTATGTTGAGGTATGCCCATTTAATGAAGGATGATGCAGCTCATGCTGCAGTAAGGATTACCCTTCAGAAAATGGCATTTGGGGGGATCTATGATCAGCTTGGTGGCGGATTTGCCCGATATTCTGTCGACGGGAAATGGCATGTACCGCATTTCGAAAAAATGCTTTATGATAATGCACAGTTAATTTCGCTCTATTCTGAAGCATATCAATACACCCCTGATCCGATTTACAGGGATATAGTATATGAAAGTCTGAATTTTGCAGAGAGGGAATTAACTTCAACTGAAAGTGGCTTTTATTCGGCTTTAGATGCAGATAGTGAAGGTGTTGAAGGTAAGTTTTACACCTTTACTAAGGATGAGATAAAGACCATTTTAAATAATGATGCTGATCTGTTTTGTATTTATTATCAGATCACGGATGATGGCAACTGGGAGGAGGAGAGAACAAATATTCTGATGAGGAATTTGGAAGATTCTGAACTTGCCTCTCAGATCGGAATAAGCGAAAAGGAACTGACTGATACTATTTCCGAAGCAAAGAAAATATTGCTTGCTGCCAGGGCAGGGCGTATTCGTCCGGGACTTGATAACAAGATTCTGGCCTCCTGGAATGGCATGATGTTGAAAGCCTATTCTGATGCCTACCGTGTTTTCGGAGAGCCTGAATTTCTTGAAAAGGCAAAATTAAGCGCTGCTTTTATTCAGAATAAACTTATGGCTGGAAATGAAATCAGGAGAGTATATTCTTCTGATAATTCACGAGATGAATGGTCTGGGGCATTTTTGGATGATTATGCCTTTGTGATAGATGGGTTAATTGGCTTATATGAAGCCAGTTTTGATGAAGGATATCTGTATAAAGCAAAACAGTTTGCAGATCATACTATCACAGATTTTTATGATACAGAAAGTGGTATGTTTTTTTATACACCGAATACAGGTGAACAACTGATTGCCAGAAAACAGGAAATTATGGATAATGTGATTCCTTCTTCCAATTCTGTAATGGCCAATAACCTGCATAAACTTGGTCATTTTTTTGATCAGCAGAACTACCTGGAAATTTCTTTAACTATGTTACGGAATGTTCATCCTCATATCAAGTCATACGGTTCCGCCTATTCGAACTGGGCTATTTTATTGTTAAACAATGTTTTTGGATTATATGAGATAGCAATTACCGGAACTGATTCAGAGGAAAAGCGTAAGGAAATTGAAAAATATTACATTCCTAACAAAATACTTTTGGGAGGAACTACAGGAACATTACCTTTGCTGGCGGAAAGGCTGACAGCAGATACAAAAATTTATGTTTGCCGGAATAAAACTTGTCTCTTGCCTGTAACTGAGACAGTTGAAGCAATTAAACAAATCGATAACCCAAATACAATGCCGGGGGGACAGGATTAAGAATCCCAAACCTGTTATTACTTAAAACTATCAAAATGACAATTCAATCAAACAGCGTTGTGGCGCTAACCTATGATCTTTACACAAAAGAGAATGAGCAGGAAGTATTCGTAGAAAAGGCTGATGAGCAAAATCCATTGGTTTTTTTATATGGAGTAGGAATGATGCTTCCAAAGTTCGAAGAAAATCTGGCAGGTTTGAATATCGGTGATCTGTATGATTTTCATCTTGTAGCTGAAGATGCTTACGGTTTAAAGGATGAAAACGCAATCACTGAGCTTCCACTGGATATGTTTGGAGATATGGAAATGCCTGAAATCGGATCAGTTCTTCCATTACAGGATAACGAAGGTAACCAGTTCAGGGCAAAAGTAAATGAAGTGACCGAATCAGCCGTAGTTGTAGATCTTAACCATCCAATGGCCGGCCAGGATCTTCATTTTATTGGTAAGATCATTTCTGTTCGGGCAGCCACTGATGAAGAACTTGCACATGGCCATGCACATGGTGCTGACGGACATGCAGGTCATTAATTCAATATAAAGTATCAGAAGGGCATTGCCATTGGCAATGCCCTTTTTTTATTTTAGGTAATCAGGCTAAACAGTAATAATTAGATTTTATTTTGGTTCAGGATGCGTCTGAAAATAATTTTCTATTTATTTTTTAAAAAATTCAAAAATCATCTGTTCTTCATCTTGTGTCTATAGGTTTACATAAAAAAACACAGATATGAAAAGATACACAAACATTAAAAGTGCTATACTGGTAGTTAGTATGGCTATTTTGAGTCTAAGCTCATGCAAAAAGGACAATGCACTTTCACTTGATGAGGAACTTCAGTTTGCAAAGCTTGAAGCAATCACCATCAGCAGTACCACTGCAATCAAAGGTTCGGGAAGCACTACTGATTCCCTTTACGCAATGGAGGCATGTAAAAAAGGGAATAAAAAAACTCCGGTCGAGCAAAGTTCACTTCCAGCCTCAGTTACAACTTATTTAAGTGCAAATTATGCAGGTAATACCTTTATGAAGGCTTACCAAGTTGCAAATCAATCCACATCTGCTTTAGAAAGTTATGTTGTCCTAATTCAATTTAATGATAAACCCGTAGCAATAAAATTTGATGCCACCGGGAACTTTGTAAAAGTGCTTGAAATACGAGAAGGAAGAAACATGAAAGGCAGAGGTGGCTGGCATGCTGGTGGTTGTTTTGATAACAGAGATGGTAAGCAGCGTGATACAATTGCCATTAGTGCTATCCCAACAGCAATTAAGACCTATATGTCTTCTACCTACCCAACTGATACCCTTGTTCATGCTTTTGTAAATAAAGATCAGAGTATAGTTTTAATTAGTAAAAACGTTGATTTTTATGCGACCTCATTTACAACAGCAAATGCATTTATAAAACGCATTCAATTGCCTGCAGGACATGCTAAGGGAAGATCTATAGAGGCTACAGCATTGCCTTCAAATACAACATCATACCTAAGTACTACCTATCCTAATTATGTATTCAAAAAAGCTTTCGAACTGAAAATAAACGGAGCATTGAAAGGTTACCTGGTTCTGATTGATGCTAACCTAACCAAATATGCAATTCATTTTGATGCTAACGGACAATTTGTAAAGGCTGTAACCATCCGATAAAATTCTATTTTACATCTGCCTTTGAAGGCCGCTTCCTGACAGGGTGCGGCCTTTTTTATTTTTATAGACGGCCTGTTTTCTGTAAAATAGAATCAGATTTCGAATCATTTTATAGGGTTCATTATTATTTATATAAATTGCCTTGCGGATAAATAATCAGAGATTATTCGCTAGTTAACATGTGAATAGGGTATTTTCCCGCTTATTCAATTTTTTTAAAAAAAGTATATTCTAATGAAGTTTAGTGTTCAATTTTTATTTTATTTTTTCATTTCAATTAGGACATTCAGCCAGGCTTTGAATCCGGAAATTTCGATAATTCCAAAACCAGTCGAAATGCATAAGGGAGCAGGTCATTTTAACCTGCCTAAAAATATTCTTATTCATTATTCTGCTTCCCCCCAATTAGTTCAAACTCTTGTATTCCTAAAGGAACGATTGTCCGTACCCACAGGTTTTCATGTATCTGCCGCAGGCAGTCCTGAAAATGCTTCTATTAAATTATTGATAAATACGGTTACTGATAATAAATTAGGATCTGAAGGTTATCATCTATCCGTGACCTCTTCGAACGTAATCATCAAGGCAAATCAGCCTGCTGGGTTATTTTATGGAGTGCAAACATTGCTGCAACTCCTTCCAAAGGAAATTGAAAGTAAAACGCTTGTGAAGGATGTTCATTGGATGATCCCTTCGGTTGAAATTATTGATTATCCAAAACTTGGATGGCGGGGTCTAATGTTTGATGTTGCCAGGCATTTTTTTACAAAAGAAGAGGTGAAGCAATACATCATGGCAATGGCCCGATACAAATATAATGTGCTTCATCTCCATCTTACAGATGATGAAGGCTGGAGAATAGAAATTAAGGGTTTTCCAAAGTTAACTGAAGTCGGAGCATGGAATGTGAAAAGGGTAGGAGAGTTTGGCGATTTCATCCCACCAAAAGCAGATGAAGCCCGTGACTATGGTGGTTTTTATACACAGGAAGATATCAGGGAGCTGGTTCAGTTTGCAAAAGATCGATTTGTTAATATTTTACCTGAAGTGGATGTTCCGGGGCATAGTCTTGCAGCCATTGCCTCATATCCTGAATTGTCCTGTACTCCGGAGGCCATTAAGTATAAAGTAAGATCAGGCGAGAAGATCATGGACTGGTCGAGAGGTGCGCCTCCAATAGCCTTATTGGATAATACCCTTTGTCCAGCCAATGAATTGGTTTACAGCTTTATGGATACTGTTATTACACAATTGGCTGAACTGTTTCCTTTTGAATATATACACCTCGGAGGTGATGAAGCGCCAATAAACTTCTGGCAGAAAAATGAGCAGATCAAGGCTCTGATGGCTCGCGAAGGCATTAAAGATATAAAACAGGTTCAGGGTTATTTTACGAGAAGGGTTGAACAAATCGTGGAATCGAAAGGTAAGAAAATGATGGCATGGGATGAAGTCCTGGAGGGAGGTGTAAGCCCGTCTACTGCAGTAATGAGCTGGCGTGGAATGAAGTATGGGATAGAAGCAGCACAGAATCAACATCAGGTGGTGATGAGCCCTACAACCTATGCTTATCTTGATTATATGCAGTCTGATGAAATATCTGAACCAAGGGTTTATGCTTCATTACGTCTGAGTAAATCCTATGAATTTGAGCCTGTTCCTGCAGGAGTTGATCCGCAATTCATCAAAGGAGGGCAGGCTAATTTATGGACCGAACAGGTTTACAATATCCGGCAGGCAGAATATATGACCTGGCCAAGAGGCTTTGCTATTGCAGAATCGGTATGGTCACCAAATGAGCAGAAAAACTGGCCCGACTTCTTTAGCAGGGTTGAGCAGCATTTTGGCCGCCTTGAGATCTCCGAAACCAAATATTCTCCTGCAGTCTATGACCCTATATTTAAAGCTGGTAAAACAGCTGATAACAAACTGACGATCGATCTGAGTACTGAAGTTGAAGGACTTGATATTTATTATTCATTTGATAATTCATTCCCCGACAGATACTATCCAAAATACATGACTACATTGACAGCACCAATTGATGCCAAACAATTGAAAGTAATTACTTACAGGGGTAAAGAACCTGTAGGTCGGATGCTTACTATGCCGATTTCTGAATTAAGGAAGCGGGCAAGATTATATTAAAAAAAAAAGCCGGCGAATATTAATTCGCCGGCTTTTTTTATTCTCTTCTAAAATATTATACTAACGAATACAGCTCTTCCCGTTGTTGTTTAACAACGTCACTGTTAATGTATTCGTCATAGGTCATCAATTTATCGATGATTCCTCCCGGCGTTAACTCGATGATGCGGTTCGCAACAGTTTCTGTCAGCTCATGATCTCTTGAAGTGAATAAGATTACTCCTTTAAAATCTTTCATCCCATTATTGAGGGCGGTGATCGATTCCAGATCCAGGTGATTTGTTGGCTCATCGAATAAGAGAAGATTAGCCTGCTGAAGCATCATTCTCGAAAACATACAGCGCATTTTCTCTCCACCCGAAAGGACAGAAGATTGTTTTAAAACTTCCTCTCCCGAAAATAGCATTCGGCCTAAAAAACCTCTGATAAATTGTTCATCCTTGTCGGCTTCAGAATATTCACGCAACCAGTCGACAAGGTTTGTATCCTTACCTTTAAAGTATGCTGAGTTATCATTTGGAATGTCAGCAATATTAATTGTCACTCCCCATTTGAAGGAGCCCTTGTAATCTTTATCCCTTCCTGTTAGAACGTCATAAAATGCAGTAGTTGATAAACTATTCTCAGATAACACAGCAATTTTATCGCCTTTATTAACCATCAGGTTGATGCCCGAGAACAGCACTTCACCATTCAATTCCTTCTTCAGGTTTTCAATCTGAAGGATCTGATCACCTGCTTCACGTCCCTGATGATTGAACAAGATTGCCGGATACTTACGGTTTGATGGTTTGATCTCATCAATATTGATTTTATCCAGTGCTTTCTTGCGACTTGTTGCCTGCTTGGATTTTGATGCATTGGCACTGAAACGACGGATAAATTCCTGAAGTTCTTTAACCCGTTCCTCAGTCTTTTTATTCTGATCAGAACGTTGTTTTAATGCTAACTGACTTGATTCATACCAGAAAGAATAATTACCCGTATAGATATTCATCTTACTGAAATCAATGTCGACTACATGGGTACATACTGTATCTAAAAAATGCCTGTCGTGAGACACAACCAGGATAATTCCTTCATAGGATGCAAGAAAATCTTCAAGCCAGGCAATGGTTTGTATATCCAGGTCGTTGGTAGGCTCATCCAGTAAGAGGATATCAGGTTTTCCAAATAATGCCTGGGCAAGTAACACCCTTACTTTCTGGTTACCATCAAGATCTTTCAATAGATTATAATGGAATTCTTCTTTGATGCCCAGATTGCTCAGCATGGTAGCAGCATTATTCTCTGCATTCCATCCATCCATCTCAGCAAAGATATTCTCAAGTTCACCTGCCCGTTCACCATCTGCCTCAGAAAAGTCTTCCTTGGCGTATAATGTATCCTTCTCTTTCATGATACTGTACAGCTCTTTATGGCCCATCATAACGGTTTCAATGACGGGGAACTCATCAAAAGCATAGTGGTTTTGGGTTAGGACAGCCATTCTTTCACCCGGGGTGAAGGAAACAGTGCCGCTGCTTGGGTCTATCTCCTTAGAAAGGATTTTCAGGAAAGTTGATTTTCCGGCACCATTCGCACCTATAATACCATAACAATTCCCGGGAGTAAATTTTAAATTTACTTCTTCAAAAAGAGTCCGTTTTCCGTAACGAAGTGAAAGATTAGATACTGTAATCATGTATTTAAAATAAATTGCAAAGGTACGGATTTAATGCTGTATTTTAAACATAAGCCAATGTTTGTATGAGAGGAATGACTAATTCTCAATTTTTTGTGCATGGACAAGGATAAATTATTAAACAGACTATCCAAAACCATGAGCAAGGCTGATGCAGTAAAGATCGGCCATGACAAAACCTGTATTCCTGGTGATCTGATCAGTTTAAGTTTATTCCCACAGAATGAAATTGCCTTCAGGTCATCTTGGGTGCTTGAGCAGGTTTTTTATTACAGGTGGGATGATTTTTTACCATTTCTGCCTGATTTTATTTCAGGATATCTGATCCAGAAAAATCGTAGTTGTCAGCGTCATTTTACTAAGATCATGATGAATCTGACTGATTCAGAATTGAACACGGAAATCAAGCATCTGATAAATGAACATCAGGATCAGATCATAGAAATTACTTTTGATTGGCTGATCGATCCCCTGACACCAGTCGCTGTGAAAGTTAATTGCATGGATATTTTACTCCATTTTGCTAAGGAACAGCCCTGGATTCCAGATGAACTCCGTTCACAGGTTCAGTTCCTGCTTAGGGACGGTTCTGCCGCAGTTCAAAGTCGCGGGAAACGGATTTTAAAGAAATTGAAATCCAGATCTGCTTAATAGCTATCAATTGTTCATAATTTCAGGCCTTCAAAAGCGCTTAAAAATTCGCTAATCCTGAAAAATTATGCTTCTTTGCACAAATGTCTGTGATAAAAGAAAAACTTTATAAAGAGTGCCTGAATTATGTTCAGGATTGTATTGATACTGCTCAGCAGGCTATTAACGCAGCAATTGAATCATCTAATGATGATACGAAAAGCAGTGCAGGTGATAAGTATGAAACAGGGCGGGAGATGATGCAGCAGGAAATCGACAGAAACAGGAAGCAACTCGAAGAAGCTAAAAGACAAAAGGTAAGCCTGGAGCAGATTGAACATCAAAAGCATTATGATATTGTTCAAACGGGAAGCCTGGTTATAACAAATTTTGGTAAATTTTATATCGCAATCAGTTGTGGACAGATGCAGGTTGAAGGAGTTAACTATTTTTCAATTTCTGCAGCTTCGCCAATTGGGACAAAGCTAATGCGTCAAAAAATAGGGTATGAGTTTGACTTTAATGGTAAGACTTTTAAAATAGAAGATATCCAATAATATATTTTATTTAGCCTTTGGTTTATCCGGCATTGTTTCATCATACCAGTTTACAATTTCTTTTGCGAGGGCAATACGCTTATTAGTAAAGGCATGGTCGGTGTTCCAGATCTTATAGTCAAAATTTTTCCTTGGATTAAATTTTGAGAAATAGGTATTGTTCTGGTGTTCATCCAGAACCAGTATTGCCTTATTCGATTTGGAAACTTGTGTTTCAATATCATATGAATCAAGTTTGGCCAGGATATCATCTAAAAATTTATTGGGCTCACAATTAAGCATACCCAGGGTTAAAAGGTACTCTTTGAGTCCGATCAGGTTACCTTCTGCACCCTCTCCCTGTAACAAGGTATAGGGGTTAAATACCGAAACTCCAACAATTGACTTAACCCTTGGATCTTTTAATCCTGCAAGCAGCGCTATTCCGGCTCCCATACTATGACCTGCAAATGCTATTTTTGAGGTATCGACCCGTAAAGTTTCTCTGTTCACGCTATCAGTAAGATAATCAACTACTGCACTCGCATCGTCAATTGCATTCTGAAATCCGAATGTGCCCTTACTGCCCCATGCTCCACGGTAATTAAAATAAATGGTATTATATCCCGCACGTCTTAAGTTCTGAGCCAGGTCATGGCTTCGTTCATTACCTGGTAGTCCATGCAAAAGAACCACAGTTGGGTGTGGGCCCTTTCCATCGGCTGTATAAGCGAAACCATACATGGTTGAGCCATCTGATTTCATTTGTAATTCAACCTGTCCGGCCGGATAAAATTCATCCGGTTTAAAATCATTTTGAAGATAATCGGTACTTCTCTTCTTAGAATTTATTTTGTTGTCTGATTTACAGGAAGATAGTAGGATGAGTGAAACTAAACAGAGCAAGGTAAAGGGGTAAAGAATCTTCATAATGAGTTTCCGGATAAGCTCAAACTAAATAAATGGACATAAAAAAAGGACTTAAGTAATTAAACATAAGCCCTTCTAATATAAGAAACTTTTTTATCGAACTTTAAAAACTACTTTAGTATCGGCCCACATCATAGATACATTTCCATTGTCAGCAATATCAAAAGTAAATACTTCTGTATTTTCTGAGGATTTTCCGGCCTTTACATTTACGCGTAAGGCGTCTTCACTGTCTTTATAAACAGTTCCCCATTGCTTCCAGCTCTTATTGAAAATTATAGTCCATTCATCATCTCCCGGTATTGTATAAAGACCATATTTGCCGGCAGGTAATGTTTTGGCTTCAATTTTTACATCTTTGCTTGTTTCGAACACTGTAGCCTCGTTTGCACCGGTTCGCCAAACTTTTCCAACAGGGGCAAGTGCTGATAATGCTCTTCCTTTTAGAGATGGCCGACTGTAATCAACTGAAATTTCAGCGCCTGAAGCAAGAGTTTTTGAAACCTTTGCGGGCGGGCTTGGTCTTTTGCTTTTATCCTGCTGAGCAGATGAATTAAGACTTATAAATAGTCCGGTAACCAGGGTTAATAGAAATAGTTTTTTCATGATTTTTATCTTTTATAATCTATAAATATATTGATTAGAATATTCTTAAGTATAAAATTAAAAACTTTTTACAATGCTATTATGAAGTGTACGTGTATTCCAGTAACCGCTTGCAATTATCCTGCGAATTGTAAATAATGGATCATTTTCATCCCTTTTCTCGGCAAGAATGAATGCAGAGGTAAATCCTCTTTTCTTTAATTCGGGGATAGCTTCCTTATTCCACAAGCCGAAGGGATAGGCAAAATAGTTCACATCTTTCCCGGTAATTTCTTTAAGCGTTTTAGTTGGCTTCTCAATCTGAGTTACCCAATCTTCACCCTGATATTTCTTTACATTCTGGTGGTCATAAGTATGTGAACCAATAACATGTCCTGCATCCGATAGTTCTTTTACCTGTGCCTTGCTCATGTAATTTGGTTTACCTAAAGAAACGGTCATAATAAAAAATACACCTTTAAAACCATATTTTTTCAATTCTGGGAGTGCGTTGGTGTACTGATCCAGTTTGGTATCATCAAAGGTTAACATGATTGGCTTCTTTGGTAATTTGGCTCCATAAACCAGATAATTATAAAGCTGATCCGGCAAAATAGTCTGATAGCCACTATCAGCAAGCATTTTCATCTGTGATTTGAACTCTGCAATAGGTACAATATAATCTTTCCCCATTTTTCCGTCGGTTGAAACCCAGTTTCTTATCTGGTGATAACAAAGAATGGGTACCTGTGGTCTGGCGAGAATCTCCGCTGCATTAGCCTTTTTTCCTCCTTTTTGCTGTGTTTCTGCATTTTCCGGCTCATCAGAGTTGCTTTCCTCAACATTTTGAGTAGCTGAAATACTGTCGGATGTACCTGATGCCAGTGTTGTGGAATTTGATTGGCAGGAAGCCAGGAAAATACTTAGAACAAGTACATAAATTGGGATTAAATTTTTGTGCATCATTTGAAAATAGATAGGCTTGTGTGTTTGAATAATTTATTTACGAAAATAGTCAAAAATAGGCTGATCCACAGAATTGGCTCTGAAATTTATAATGAAGAACTAAGTCCAAATGACTCAATCGATTGAGGATATTTGCATTACCTTTGCGTTTTGAAAAGCCAGATGACTGAAAAGGTATTAAAGAATTTAAGAATAGCATCCCTGAATGAGATGCAGCGTGTTGCTATAGATGCTGCAGCTAATAAGGATACGATTATTTTATCACCTACAGGCTCCGGAAAGACTATTGCTTTCTTAATTCCTTTGTTAAAACGCCTTGATGATTCAAAACAGGGAGTACAGGCAATGATTCTTGTGCCATCCAGGGAATTGGCCGTGCAGATCGAACAGGTTTTTAAAGCCATGGTTACTGGCTTTAAGGTCAATTGTTTTTATGGCGGACATCCGGTACGGACGGAGAAGAACAATCTGACTCAGGCACCGGCGGTTTTGATTGGTACCCCCGGCAGGATAGCCTTTCATATTCGAAATGAGAATTTTAACCCGGATGATATCCATACACTGGTATTGGATGAGTTTGACAAAGCACTGGAATTCGGTTTTGAAGATGATATGAGCTTTATTATCAGTCGGTTAAAGAATGTCAAAAGAAGAATATTGACTTCTGCAACAAAGATGGAGAGCATACCCCTATTTACCGGACTTGTACACCCTCTTGAGGTTAATTTCTTAAAAGATAGTAACAGCCTTCCAAACCTAAAGCTCAGATCGGTGATTTCTGAAGCTGCCGATAAACTGGAGACCTTATTCTCCCTGATATGCAAAATCAAAAATGGCTCAGCTTTGGTTTTTTGTAATCACAGGGAAGCGGTTGACAGGATAAGTGCATTGCTTTGGGATATGGGACTGGATCATGGGGTTTTTCATGGTGGTATGGAACAGGAAGATCGCGAAAAAGCCCTGTTGAAATTCAGAAATGGCAGTTACCGGTTGTTAATCACTACTGATCTTGCATCCAGAGGCTTGGATATACCTGAAATAGATTATGTGATACACTATCAGCTTCCGCATAATGAAGAAGCCTTTCTGCATAGAAATGGGCGTACTGCAAGGATGCATTCAAGCGGGACAGCCTATGTAATTCTTACGGAAACGGAACGTCCATCTTTTCTTTCTGATACAATAGAAGTAGAGGCATTGCCTGAAAGGGATCTCATTCCGGCGAATACTGAATGGGCAACATTATATCTTGGAGCAGGCAGAAAGGATAAAATAAATAAGATTGATATTGTTGGACTTTTAATGAAAAAGGGTAAATTGGATAAGGATGAACTGGGATTGATCGAGGTTCAGGACTTCTCATCTTACGCTGCCGTAAGGCGAAATAAAATTGATGCGGTAGTAAAACTGCTGAAAATGGAAAAGATTAAGAATAAAAAAATCAAAATTGAAGTTTCCAGATAATTGATATGAGTAATAATGACATTATGAAAAAGCTTCGGGTAGCACTAAAGCTAAACGATCAGGAAATTGTTGATATACTTAAACTGGTAGATTTCTCAATCACCAAAGCTGAATTAGGAGCGATTTTCCGAAATAAGGAGCATGAGAA